>DASVVD010000804.1:0-6484 GCA_036386715.1 Pseudoduganella sp. | reverse complement strand
CTGTTCTATCTGAATGTCGTCAGGCATACCTCGGCTTTCCGTAACCTGGCACTGGCGCTGCTGATCGTGCCGATTTCCTTTACGGCCAACGTGATCCGCGTGATCGTCCTGACCCTGGTGACGTTCTACCTGGGCGACGAGGCCGGGCAGGGCTTCCTGCACGGGTTCGCCGGCATGGTGCTGTTCATCACGGCACTGATCCTCATCCTGTCCGTCGATACGCTGTTGCAGTGGTTCGTCCGGCGTCGCGCGCCGCATGGAGCAAAAGCATGAAAAGAATGACCTTGAGCGTAGTCCTGTTCGCATTGATGGCATCGACTGCCGCGGTGACGTATGGGGTAGCCCCCACGACCAAGATGGCGGATAAACGTGCCCGCTTCGATCTGGACTCCCGGGTCCCGAAGGCCTTCGGCGAATGGCGCCTTGACCCGACAGTGGTTCCCCTGCAGGTCGATCCGGACACCCAGGCACGCCTGAACCGCATCTACAACCAGACGCTGTCGCGCACCTACATCAACCGCGATGGCGAACGGATCATGCTGTCGATGGCCTATGGCGGCGACCAGAGCGACCAGATGGGGCTTCACAAGCCCGAAACCTGCTACTCGGCACAGGGCTTCGATATTCGCAGCAATGTTCCTGTCGAGGTGCAGCTTCCGCAGGGCATGCTGCCGGCGCGGCAACTGCTTGCCGTGGCCGGGGGCCGCAGCGAGCCGATTACTTACTGGGTGACCATTGGCGACAAGGTCACGCGCAGCGGCATCGACCAGCGTCTCGAGGAAATCCGCATCGGCCTGACCGGCACCGTGCCGGACGGCATGCTGGTCAGGATTTCGACGATCGATACGGATACTACCCATGCATATCGTATCCAGGAAGAATTCATTCGCTCCCTGATCGCCAGCTTGCCGGCGCAGGACCGTGCACGCTTGATCGGCATTTTTAATGGTTGAGGTTGTGCGGGCAGGTAGTGGCGAATGAGTAGCGATATCAATCGGAAAAGCGTTTCCGCCGTTAAGTGGGCGGCGGTAGGGACTGCAGCGCGTTTTTGCATGCAGTTGCTGACCCAGGTGATCCTGGCCCGCTTGCTGGGCCCGGAAAGCTATGGTCTGTTCGCCATGGGCCTGGTGGTACTGACGCTGAGCGGATTCCTGGCCGACTTCGGTTTCTGCTGGGGACTGGTCCAGCACAAGACACTGACCGAGGAAGACATCCGTTTCGCGGTCACGTGGCAGATACTGTCGGGGACTACCGCCTCCATCCTGCTGCTGGTCTCGGCGCCGTGGATCGCGCTGTATTTCAACGAGCCGCGCGTGATCGAGGTCATACGCTGGCTGAGCTTGACTTGCGTGCTGAACGCCCTGTCGATGCCCGGCACCAATCTGCTGCGCCGCGCTCTCGATTTCCGCATGCTGAACATCATCCAGCTCGTGAGTTATGCAATCGGCTATCTGCTGGTCGGCATCACCCTTGCATGGCTGGGCGCGGGCGTGTGGGCCCTGGTCGGCGCCTGGCTGGCGCAGGCATTTGCAGCACTGGTAATGACCTTCGTCAAGTCGCCGCATTCGCTGAAACCACTGCTCTGGTACGAGGGTGGGCGCCGTTCGACGTCGATGGGGGCGACGGTGTTCTTCACCAACCTGTGCAACTGGTTCTTGAACAACCTGGATCGGCTGCTGTTGGGACGTTTCCTGAATGCCCATGCCGTGGGTGTCTATACGATCGGCTACAACCTGGCCAATACGCCGAATTCGCTGTTCATTTCCGCGCTGCAGCCGGCGTTTCTTGCCGCCGGCACGAAATTGCAGGACGATCCAGGACGCCTGCGCTCGGCGTACCTGTCGGTGCAGTCCGGTGTCTGGCTCTTGATCGGCCCGGCGTTCGTGCTGCTGTCCTGTGTCGCTTCCCGGCTGATCGCCTTGCTGTACGGCCAGGCCTGGGAAGCTTCCGGGCCCGTGCTTGCGATCCTGGCACTGGCGATGCCGGCTTATGTGTGCTGGGGCCTGTCGACACCCATATTGTGGAATACCGGCGGCAAGCACCTGGAGAGCCTGCTGCAGGTGCCGGTCCTGCTTGGCGCGGCGGTTGCGCTGTGGCTGTTCGCAGGGCAGGGCGCCGTTGCCGTGGCATGGATTGCCGCAGGCACGCTGCTGCTACGCGCGGCGGTCATTTGCACCACCGCATGCGTGCGTCTCAAGGTCGATGCGGCCAGCATCCTCGGGATTGCCTGGCGCGCGCTGGTACTGATGCTGGTAACCGCCGCCGGCAGCCACGCTGGCCTGGGCGCCGCGGCAGGCGAGGGCCTGGCCGTGCAATTGTTTGCCGGAGTCGTTGGTGGAACGATTCTGCCGGTCGCCCTGGTGCTGGCATGGCCGAATGTCCTGGGCCGCAATGTGATCGACCTGCTCGGCCGATTCAGCCCTCCGGTGCCGGTGCGGCTGGGTGCTTATCTGCGTTCAAGGTGTGGATGAAACACCGCGCTGACTGAAAAAGCCAGCGCCCGGATCCTGCCGGGGCGTGTCGCGACGGGCTGGTACCGGCAATGCTTGGGGCGCACCAACTGCCCGGCTCTGTCGGCACGGTCGCCTGGGCTGGTGTGCCGGCGCGACGCACCGCTTGCCTGGCCCGCTGCGCCAATCCTGTAAAAGAAAGGTTTTGCCTGATGTTGTCGTTCTCCGTGGTGATTCCCTTGTATAACAAGGGCCAATACATACGTGCCACGATCGAATCGGTCCTGGTGCAAACACACCGGCAATTCGAAGTGATCGTGGTCGATGATGGATCATCGGATGACGGGTCGTCGATCGTTGCGGCGATCGACGACCCGCGCGTCAGGCTGATCAGGCAACCCAATGGCGGCGTGTCCCGGGCGCGCAATCGCGGTATCGATGCCGCCACGGGGGACATCGTGACTTTCCTGGATGCCGACGATTGGTACGGACCGTACTATCTGGAGACTGTCGCGAAGCTCGCGGGCGAGCATCCGGAAATTGCCTTCTTTGGTTGTGCTTACCGGCGCGCTCTCGACTTTGTGCCCGGCGACCTGGCCGAGCCGCCACCGCAGCCCTTGCCGGTCGAACTGCAACCCAATTATTACGAGGTGCTGTGCCAACACCGCACGGGTGTGCATACCAACTCGGTAGCCATACGGCGCCCGCAACTCGTGGCGATGCAACCTTGTTTCCCGGAAGGCGAAGCACACGGGGAAGATCAGGATCTGTGGTTCCGCCTGAGCGAAAAGCACGTGCTCCTGTATTGTTCGGTACCGCTGGTCGGCTATCGAATCGATGTGCCCGGAAGTTTGATGACGAACCGTCCGGCCGGCATGCTGCCGTATTTCGAACGCTTGCAGCAACGCGCGTTGAGCGGGCAACTACAGGGCGCGCAACGTCGTTCCGCATTGCGCCTGGTGGCGCATTCCCACTCGACCCTTGCCCGTGCCTATCTGGAAAGCGGTGATCGCCGCGAGGCAGTCCGGCAAGTGTTCCTGGGCTGGCGCGCGTGCTCGCAGCACTGGCTGATTTCCCTGTTGATGGTGGCCGGCTGTTCGCCGCAGATGGCATCCCGGTTCCGGAAATGGCGTGGCGCCCGGCCGTAGCAAGGGTCATCGCAACTACCAATAAAACGAACTGAAAGGGAACGAATGCGGATTGCTTACATGATTTTGGCCCACGACCAACCGGGGTTGTTCGGACGACTGGCGGCCGCGGTATATGCGGAAAACGTGGCGATCTACGCGCACATCGATGCGAAAAACGACCCTGCGCCGTTCGCCGCCGCCTGCGCCGGCGTGCCCGTCGCCTTTGTACCCGATCCAGTGAAGGTGAGCTGGGGCGGCTATTCCCAGGTTGCGGCAATGCGCAAACTGCTGGAGCAGGCGGTCCAGGCCGGCGAACACGATTACTATATCTTCCTCAGCGGTCGGGACTATCCCCTGCACTCCCATAGCCACCTGCTGGAGTTGCTGGACCGTCACCCCGGCCGCAGCTACATGAACTTCTACGCGCTGGTGGATGGCACCGCCATGGTCAACAAGATCCGCAAGCACTGTTTTTACGACGTGTACGCCAGGTTCCCCACGCGCTTTGTGCAGCGCGCGGTCGGCAGGATTGTCCGGGAAGTTTGCTCGCGCCTGCCCGATCGGCCATTCATCGCCGGCATGGTGCCTTATCGCGGCTCGACTTCATGGTGCATCAGCCAGAAGGTGGCGCGCCATATCGTCGAGTTCATGCAGGATCCACGCAACGCGGAATATATCGATTTCTTCCGCAGCGTTTCCTGCAGTGACGAGGTATTCTTCCAAACCATTGTCCTCAATTCGCCGCATGCCGCGACGCTGAACCTGTACGACGTCGACGGGCACCGGCCACATGGCGAGATGAAGAACGAGAACAAGGCTTCACTGCACTACATCGACTGGAATCCAACGCGCGAAGATCCAGCTATCCTTGTCGAAAGCGATTTCGAACCAATGTTTGCCTCAGGAAAGATGTTCGCTCGCAAATTCGACCAGCAGCGTTCCGCCGCCGTACTGGACAGGATCGACTCGGTACGGGCCGAACAGGAGCGTGAAGCGCAGGCATGCAGGTCCGTATCCTGAATCGCGCAGCAAGTTGATGTACCTGGCGGATCGGCCGATTCGCCAGCCCAGGCCCCGACTCGCATTGGAGCACCTGAGCCAGCCGAGCCGACATGGCCGGCTGCCAATGGCGTTTGAAGCTGGCATTCCGCCAGCGCTTGAACAGCACTGGGCAATCCGCAATGCCCATCGTGGCCCCTGATATACAAACAGTATCTGGATCTCAGACCGGGTCGTGTCGTGGAAGTTCCTCCCTTGACGCGGACAGCGCCGACCGAATCGCCATGACTATCCTGCGTGCAAGCATGGCGGCAGCATGGCGCCGCCAGATACCGCGGCAAACCCCGCTACCTCATCGTTATCCATAACGATGACCGGCATGCGCGTGAATCGCTGAGGGCAGGGGGTGCGAATACCTTTCACCAGCGTACCCGCATCGCCAGCGCTGGCACCGCACGTGTTCATCATGCGATACGACCGAACTCTACAAGAATCTGACACTGCCGTATCGGACGCAGATAATGGATGGCCGACTGCAGCGCTTGCCGCCGGCCTGGTAGCTCGCCATGCATTCGGTCATGCGTGGCTTAACTGTTTACCTTGTCGTGGTGCTTGATAGTGTGTGGCATCTTCCTGCACCCGGCTGTCCTTTGGTTGCCGAAGGTTATAAGCGGTCAGAACCGCCAACAACAGCAGGTGAGGCATGGTGTTCGGGCCAAAACCCTTCATCAGCAAAGGCACTTCGCTAACGCCCTGGATGACGAGGATCAGGAATATTGCCATCGACAAGCCACCGCTGGCCCGCGCCGTGCGCAAAGTTAATACCAGCAGGATCAAGGCATAAATACCCAGGCCAAGCAGGCCAATGGTGCCGGCGCTCGACGCGCTGTGGTAGAACTGGCTGTGGGCATGGACCGCGCCTTTGATACCGATGCTGAGCTGGAAGGCCTGATCCCAAATGGTCAAGCCGTAGCCAAAGATCGGGCTCCTGTAGAACTCGTTCATGGCGATCTGCCAGATTTCATCGCGGCCTGTGAAGGATGCAAGTTCGGCACCCGCTTTGGTGGAGGACATCCGCGCCACTGTCCCGCCAACGTCGCCAAAAATCAAAATTGCTCCGATGACCGCTGCAAAGAACATTATCGTAATAATGACGAGCGCAGGCAATGCGGGCCGGCGAGGGTCGGCAAAGCGTGCCTTCAGCACAGGCCGATAACGATAGAAAACGATGCAGGCGGAAGAAACCATGAATGCAACCCAGCTTGTTTTCGACTGGGTCAATACAAGGGAGACCAGGCAAAGTGCCCAGGCAGCGCGATTCAGCGAAAGGCGATCGAATGGATGATGCCATAGGCACAACAGGCAAACCACGATCATCGGACCCAGGGTATTTGCATGGGGCGACAGGCCTGCATAGCGCGGCAATAACGGGATCAGTCCATGATATGCAAGATCAAGCACATGCGTGGGCTTCACTGCCATCATTGCCGCACTGGCCACGAGAAACAGCAGACAGGCATTACGAATGGCCTTGATAGTCAGTTCAGCATCGTACACGCTGAACAACAAGGCACATTGCCCGAACAACGCCATGTAAAGATATTCGTGGGTGAAACTCGGGTAACGACCGAAGAGTGCCGGGCTGACAACGTTCGTCAGCATGAAAATCCAGAAGCCGAAGGTGAGCAGTTTCGGTGCTGGCGCAACCTGGTTCATGTGCACGAGCCGGTACAGAATACGTTCCCCACAAGCGAGCAACACGAATATGGAGTTAAAACGGCTGAGCCAGGCTGCCAGCGGGTGAGCGCGGCTGGTAGCTTCCGTCAGCATGTCCGATGGCAGGCTGAGATTCCGGGTCGCCAGCGCAGTAGCAATTGCAACCGTCGCGAGCGTTGAATAGTAAAT
>DASVVD010000803.1:0-5526 GCA_036386715.1 Pseudoduganella sp. | reverse complement strand
ATCGACCGCGCCGGCCCGCCGCCTGCTGGAACAGGAAGGCATGCACTACGAAGGCTACGTGGACATCTTCGATGCCGGTCCCGTGCTGCAGGCCCGCGTGTCGGAATTGCGCGCACTGCGCGATAGCGAACTGGCCACCATCGCGCCGGACGACGACATGGTGCACGCCTGCGCGCCCGCCACCACCGAACCGACGCTGGTATCGAATACCACGCTGCGCGATTTCCGCATGATCATCAGCGAGGCCGGCAACGTCAACGGCAGCATCGACCTGTCGTCCGCCGAACAGAAGCTGCTGCGTTGCGGCACCGGCGCCACCGTGCGCACGCTGCCGCTGAACGTCCGGAAAAACCAGTGAAACGCCACGCCTGCAGTGCAACCAGTCACGCGCAACCAGTCATGCGCAACCGATCATTCGCCATAAACCACGAACAACCAGCGAGGAAGAACCATGCCCGAGCTTGACCACGCCCCCGTCCTGTCCAACTTCATCGCCGGCCAGTGGCAGGCCGGCAGCGGCGCCGAACTGGTGACCGTCGACCCGGCCACCGGCAACGAAACGTGGCGCAGTAATGCCGCCTCGCCGCAGGACGTGGCAGCGGCCTGCAACGCCGCCCGCGCCGCCTTCGAGGCATGGGCCGAGCGCCCGCTCGCCGAGCGCATTGCCATCGTGTCGAGATTTCGCGACCTGCTGAAGGAAAACAACGAAGCGCTGGCCGAGCTGATCGCGCAGGAAGTGGGCAAGCCGATGTGGGAAGCCCGCACCGAAGTGACGACGATGGCGAACAAGGTCGATATCTCGGTGCAGTCGTACAACGCGCGCACGGGCGAAGTGCACAACAAGGTGGCCGATGGCGCTGCCGTGCTGCGCCACCGCCCGCACGGCGTGTTCGCCGTGTTCGGGCCTTACAACTTCCCCGGCCACCTGCCGAACGGCCACATCGTGCCGGCGCTAATCGCCGGCAACACGGTGGTGTTCAAGCCCAGCGAATATGCGCCGCGCACCGCGCTGAAGACCGTGCAGTTGTGGGAGCAGGCTGGCGTGCCGGCCGGCGTGATCAACCTGGTCAACGGCGACCGCGACACCGGCGTGGCGCTCGGCCAGAATGAGGAGATCGACGGCGTGCTGTTCACCGGCAGCAGCCAGACCGGCGCCGCCCTGCACCGCCAGTTCGGCGGCCAGCCGGGCAAGCTGCTGGCGCTCGAAATGGGCGGCAACAACCCGCTCGTGGTGTGGGACGTGCAGGATATCGACGCCGCCGTGTTCATGGCGATCCAGTCCGCCTTCATCTCGGCCGGCCAGCGCTGCACCTGCGCGCGCCGGCTCGTCGTGCAGCAGGGCGAGCGGGGCGACGCCTTCATCGCCCGGCTGGTCGAGGTGGCGGCCAGGATCCAGGTCGGCGCATCGCATGCGCAGCCACAGCCGTTCATGGGCCCCGTGGTGTCCGCGGCGGTTGCCGAAAAACTGGTGCAGGCCCAACACGACATGGTCGCCCGGGGCGGCAGGCTGCTGCTGGAGATGCGGCAACTGCAGCCGGGCACGGGCTTCGTCTCGGCAGGCATCGTCGACGTGACGGCGGCGCACGGCATCCCGGACGAGGAATGGTTCGGCCCGCTGCTGCAGGTCTATCGCACCGACGATTTCGACACGGCGCTGCGCATCGCCAACAACACCGCCTTCGGCCTGGCCGCCGGCCTGCTGTCGAACGAGGCAAGCCTGTGGCAGAAGTTCCAGCTGCGCGCCCGCGCCGGCATCGTCAACTGGAACCGGCCCACCACCGGGGCTGCGAGCACGGCGCCGTTCGGCGGCGTCGGCCAGTCCGGCAACCACCGGCCCAGTGCCTACTACGCCGCCGACTATTGCGCCTACCCGGTGGCATCGATCGAGAACGAGGCCCTGGCAATGCCCGAAAAAATGTCGCCCGGCCTGACCTTTTGAGATCAAATAAGGTAAGCAATGAGCACGCGTGAATTCAACTTCGACGGCCTGGTGGGCCCGTCGCACAACTATGCCGGCCTGTCGTTCGGGAACGTGGCCTCGTTCAGCAACGTCAAGAGCGCCTCGAATCCCAGGCAGGCCGCCCTGCAGGGGCTGGCCAAGATGCGCGCACTGGCCGCGCGCGGTTTCGCGCAGGGCGTGCTGCCGCCGCAGGCGCGCCCCAACTTCCGCCTGCTGCGCAGCCTCGGTTTCACCGGCAGCGATGCGGACGTGCTGGCGCGGGCATGCAACGAATCCCCGGTGCTGCTGGCCAGCGCTTACTCGGCATCGTCGATGTGGACCGCCAATGCCGCCACCGTGAGCCCGTCGCGCGACACGGCGGACGGCAGGGTGCACTTCACGCCGGCCAACCTGAACAACAAGCTGCACCGCTCGCACGAGCATGTGCAGTCGGGCCGGGCGCTGCGCGCGATTTTCAGTGACGAGCGCCATTTCGCCGTGCACGACGCGTTGCCGGCCACGCCGGCGTTCGGCGACGAAGGCGCAGCCAACCACACGCGCCTGGCGCGCGAGCACGGCGCCGATGCGGTCGAACTGTTCGTGTACGGCCGGGTCGAATTCGACCCGGCCGCAGCGGCGCCGAAGCGTTACCCCGCGCGCCAGACGCTGGAGGCTTCCGAAGCCATCGCGCGCCTGCACGGGCTGCAGCAGGCCCGCACCGTGTTCGTCCAGCAGAATCCGGACGTGATCGACCAGGGCGTGTTCCACAACGACGTGATCGCGGTCGGCAATGCCGACGTGCTGTTCTACCACGAGCTGGCGTTCGCCGACGAGCAGGGCGCGCTGTTCTCGATCCGGCAGGCGCTCGATGGTGTCGATGCCGAGCTCAGGCCGATCCGCGTCGATGCCGGCCAGGTGCCGCTGGCCGACGCGGTGCAGAGCTACCTGTTCAACAGCCAGCTGCTGTCGAAGGCGGACGGCAAAATGGCCCTGGTGATCCCGCGCGAGTGCGAGGAAAACGCGGCGGTGGCGAACTACCTGCAAGGCCTGGTCACCAGCGGTGGCCCGGTCGATGAACTGATCCACTTCGACCTGCGCCAGAGCATGCGCAACGGTGGCGGCCCGGCGTGCCTGCGCCTGCGTGTGGCGCTCACCGAGGCGGAAGCCGCGGCCATGCACGGCGGCGTGGTCATGACCGAGGAGCTGTATCACCGGTTGGTGGCCTGGGTGGAAAAACACTACCGCGACCGGCTGGCGCCGCAGGACCTGGCCGACCCCGCGCTGGCGATCGAAATCGCCGCCGCACTGGAGGAACTGGAGCGCCTGCTCGGGCTGCCGGGGCTGTATGATCTGAGCTGACGCCCGGCCATCCGATGTCACGCCATTGTCAAACCATGGATCAGGCCTTGTTTTGAGCCACGTATCAGGCCACGTTCTGAGCCATATATCAGGCCATCTGGCAGATTGAAAACCCGATGGCGCCGAGCGATCCTCGGCCCATTGCACATGCGACCGCCACAAGCGGGCGCGCAGTACCCATCACGCATACTGGAATAACTGGAGAAGCAGATGACAAAGATGCCGCAGCAACTGCGTAACGAAACGCTGAAATTCGCCCTTGAAATCGTCAACGCCGGCAAGGCCGTCGCCGATACGCCGGTAGGAGCGCTGATCGCTCTCTGGCTCAAATCGCTCGATGACGAGGACCTGGCCGACACGCTGCCCGAAAGCCTGGCCCCGGTGCTGGTGGACGGCTTTACGCAGGCGGCACACCGCACGGTGCCGGGCGCCCAGATCGCCACCCTGCGCTACGCGGATGGCCGCGGCGGCAATGCGACCGCGCTGCTGATCCTGAACGACGACATGCCTTACCTGGTCGATTCGATCGTGATGGTACTGCGCCGCCAGAAGGTGCAGGTGAATGGCGTGCTCAATGCCGTGCTGCCGGTCACGCGCAACGCCGCGGGCAATGTCGTTGCCGTCGGCGAACCGGGTGCGAAGCTGGAATCCTACGTGCTTTGCCTGCTTGCCGATGAACCGGATGACGCCGTGCTGCGCGAGCTGGCCGGCGGGATCGAAATGGTGGCGCGCGACGCGGCCGTCGTGAAACGCGACCTGCAGACGATGAAGGACCGCTTCACCACCGTGGCCGGCGCCGTGCAGGGGCAGGGCGACGAAGGCGCCGAGGCGGCCGCCTTCCTGCAATGGGCGCGCGACGAAGGTTTCGAAGTTCACGGCTACGCGTATTACCATGTGAAGCCGGGCACGCACGAACTGGAGCGCGACCTGCCGAGCCGCATCGGCGTGCTGCAGGATACCGCGCACAGCGTGTACGGCACGTGCCTCGCCAATATTCCCGGCGACCTCGATACGCTGAACCGCCGCGGCCACATCCTCTCCATCGTCAAGGCCGACGCCGGCGGCACGCTGCACCGCGACCAGCAGCTCGATTTCATCGGCGTGCGTGCCGCCGATGCGAACGGCAACGTGCTCGGCGAGCACTGCTTCATCGGCCTGTTCACCCGCGCCGCGATGCTGACGCCGCTGGCCCGCCTGCCGTTCGCGCGCGGCCGCATCGCCCAGGTGCTGAAAATCGCCAACCTGCGCGAAGACGGCTTCCGCGCCGAGAAATTCATCGAGATCCTCGAATCGCTGCCGCGCACCGAGGCGCTGGAAGCGGAGCCGGAGTGGCTGGCCGAGGTCTGCAGTGCCGTCGTCTCGCTGTACAAGCAGCCGCGCACGAAAGTATTCGCACGGCGCGACGTGTATGCGCGCCACCTGAACGTGCTGGTCTACCTGCCGCGCGAGCGCTACAGCGCCAGCGTGGCGCAGGCGCTGACCCGCGCGCTGCAGGAAAGCTCGGGCGCCAGCCACGTCAGCTCGCAGACGCTGGTGGCGGATGGCCCGCTGGCCCGCCTGTACCTGATCGCGCATGCCGCCCGCTACCCGCTCGACCTGGAAAGCGATGTGCAGCGCCCGCTGCTGTCGATCCTCGACGGCTGGCACGAAGGCTTCTCCGAACTGGCCGACGCGGTGCCGGACGAGCACCTGCGCAACGACCTGCGCCGCCTGTGCGCCACGCTGCCGGTCGACTACGTGGCGGCCACGTCTCCGGCGGTGGCCTTCCACGACCTGGAAAAGATCCTGCGCAACGGCGTGTCGGATCGCGCCACGGTGCGCATCGAACTGGCATCGGCGCACAATCCGGCCACCACGATCCGCATCTACACGCTGGACAAGACGCCCACGCTGTCGTCGATGATGCCCGCACTGCACAACGCCGGCGTGCTGATCGACCGCGAACGCGCGCACACGATCAGGACGAACGACGGCCAGCGCCACTATGTGACGAGCCTGGCGGTGGATGCCACGTCGGCCGAGAAGCTGGCGCGGCCCGGCGTGGCCAGCGTGGCTGAGGACCTGTTCGCCGCGCTGTTCAACGACGACATCGAGGATGGCCGGCTGAACGGCCTGGTGGTCGAAGGCGGCCTCAATCCGCGCCAGGTACAGCTGGTGCGCGCCTACATGAGCTACTGGCGCCAGACCGGTACCCAGTTCTCGGTGCGCTACATTGCCGAAAGCCTGCG
>DASVVD010000802.1:0-3481 GCA_036386715.1 Pseudoduganella sp. | reverse complement strand
GGGTTCTCCAGCAACGCGGCAACGATCTTCTGCGCCAGTTCGCGCGGATTCATCTTGAGCTGCCTGGCCAGCTGCATGGCGATATTGCAGGCAACGTCGCCGTGCGCCGGGTCGCGCGGGCGCTCGAGCACCACGTTGGCGGTCACGGAGGTGCCTTCCAGCAGCGGGGCAAGGGCGGCCTGGAACAGGGCGGCGATCTGTTGTTTTTGTTGGGCGAGCATGGGCGGCTTTGGTCGAATGCGGACGGAAGTAAATCGGTGTAAAAAACGCGCAAAACGCGTCTGAAAGATCGGACATTATACCGGTTTGCGCTTCCGGCAAGTGACTGTGGGGGCGCGCCCGACGAGTGGCGGCGGCGCCGGGCCCCGGCGCCGCGCTGCTACAATCCTGCCCTTGATACTGCACCACGAAAGAACACGATGAACAAGCGCCCGACGCTGTCGTTGAAGAGCAAGCCAGCCCCGGCCAGGAAAAAGCCGGCTCCCCGCAAGCCGGCGGCCGCCGGTACCGCCGCACCCGCCGCACCCGCCGGGCGCGAGGCGAAGCCGGCCGCGCCGCAAGGCCCCCGGCCGGCCGCCGGGCCGACTGCCGGCGCCGTGCCGGAGCGGACCGCGCACCTGGCCGACAAACCGGCCGAGCGAGCGCAGCCGGCGGAACCACGCGGCAGCGATGCCAGCCCGTGGAACACAACCCGGCTCAAGGGGGCGCAACGCAGGGCCGAGCAGCGCGCGGCCGAACAACGTTCGGGCGACCAGCCGCGCTCCCGGCCCGAAGCGCCGCCAGGCCCGCGCGCCAGTCACCACCGCGACCTGAAGCCGCGGTTGCAGACGGAGTTCCAGTCCGAGCTGAAAGCGGACTCGCTGGCGTTCGCGCTGCTGGGCGCTGCCACCGCCGTGGTCCAGGTGCGGGGTGGCATGGCGCTGCCCGCGGCGCTGGCCGGCGTGTTCGCCAATCCCGCCACCACGCCGCAGGCGCGCGGGGCGATCCAGGACGTGGCTTACCGCGCCATGCGCCAGCTGGGCCGCAGCGATGCGCTGGTAGCCGCGATGGCGCCGAAGGCACCCGATCCGATGGTCGGGGCGCTGCTGGCAGCCGCACTGCCGTTGATGCAGGCCGGCGATGACGGACCGGCACCATACGAAGCGTTCACCGTGGTCGACCAGGCCGTGACCGCGGCCGGTGCGCACCCGGATACGGCGCGGGCGAAAGGTATGGTCAATGCGCTGCTGCGCCGTTTCCTGCGCGAGCGCGAAGCGTTGCTGGCGGAAGTGCTGCAGCAGCCGCAGGCACGCTGGAACTACCCGCAATGGTGGATCGATGCCGTCATCACCGCGTATCCACAGGAGTGGGAAGGCGTGCTCACTGCCGGCAACAGGGCGCCGCCGCTGACGCTGCGCGTGAATACCCGCAACGGCACGGTCGAGGCCTACCTGGAGCTGCTGGCACAAGCCGGCATCGGCGCACGCCGCATCGGCGCACAGGCGGTACGGCTGGACAAGCCGGTTGGCGTGCACCTGATTCCCGGTTTCGATACCGGCCTGGTATCGGTGCAGGATGCCGCCGCGCAGCTTGCCGCGCAGTTGCTAGATGTCCAGGACGGCATGCGCGTGCTCGATGCCTGTGCCGCCCCTGGCGGCAAGACCGGGCATATCCTCGAACTGGCGGATGCGGACGTCACCGCGCTCGACGCCGACCCGCAGCGCCTGTCGCGCGTGCGCGAGAACCTGGAGCGGCTGCGGCTCACCGCCACGCTGCAGGCGGCCGAGGCGCAGGGCCGCGACTGGTGGGACGGCAAGCCGTTCGACCGCATCCTGGCCGACGTGCCCTGCACGGCCTCCGGCATCGTGCGCCGCCATCCGGATATCCGCTGGCTGCGCCGCAAGGGCGATACGCTCCAACTTGCAACACTTTCCGCGCAAATTCTCGACAATCTTTGGCAGATGCTGCAGCCCAATGGTAAATTGCTGTTCGTGACATGTTCGTTGTGGCCGCAGGAATCCGAGGCGCAGGCGGCCGCTTTCGCGGTGCGCAATCGCGCCACCAGACTCGATGCGCCCGGTCAGCTGCTGCCTGTGGGCGGGGCCGAACAGGATCACGATGGACTGTTTTACGCGTTGTTCCAGAAGGATGAATAAATCCAGGATGCGTAGAAATTCCGGCCAGCTGATGTCATGTGCAGCTGGCGGTATGGTTCCCGACTTTCAGCCCCTGTTTTCTGCCTTAACCCTGCCCTAACCGACACAAGCGCAAGTGATCCCCCGATTCGTACGATTCTTTTGCTGGCAAATGCTGCTGATGCTGGCCTGCGCCCTGCCGCAGGCGGCGCGCGCCGCCGATGGAGCCGTGGAGATCACCCGTGCCTACATCGAAGCGGCGGAGGAGGGCTACCGCCTGTCCGCCGCCTACTCGTTCGACCTGAATCACGGCCTCGAAGACGCGCTGCAATACGGCGTCACGCTCAATTTCGCCACGCAGATCACGTTTACCCGGCCGCGCTGGTACTGGTTCGACGAGAAGGCAGTGACCGCGAGACGCACCCACAAGCTGTGGTACAACGTGCTGACGCGCCAGTACCACGTGCAGATCGAGGGGGTGCGGCAGAATTTCGATTCGCTGGACGATGCCCTGTTCTTTATCCGGCGGCCCACGCGCTGGGTGGTGGCGCCGCGGGGCGCGCTGAAGGTCGGCGAAATCTATAACGTTACTCTCAGCATGGGCATGGACCGCGATTACCTGCCCAAGCCGATCCAGGTCAACGCCATCAACAACCGCGACTGGAACCTGGCTTCGCAGAAAAGAACCTTCCAGTACAGGGCGGAGTAAGTGACCCAGACCTTGCGGTATCTGTTCGTCGTCGCGGGTGCCGTCTGCAGCATCCTGCTGTTCCTGCTGGCGTCCGCGTCCGACAATTCCGAATTCTTCAACCGTTATTATTCCTGGCTGCTGGGCCTGAATGCGGCGGTGGCCGTGGCGCTGCTGCTGCTGGTCGGCGTTTCGCTGTACCGGCTTTACTCGCGCTACAAGAGCGGCAAGTTCGGCTCGCGGCTGATGACGCGGCTGGTGATGCTGTTCGCCGCCATCGGCGTGCTGCCGGGGCTCGTGATCTTCCTCGTTTCCGTGCAGTTCGTGTCGCACTCGATCGATTCATGGTTCAACGTGCGCGTGGAAGAGGCACTGGAAGCGGGCCTGGACCTGGGCCGCTCTGCACTCGATGCGTCGCTGATGGAACTCAAGGGCGAGGCGGACAAGACGGCGCAGGAACTGGCCTCGCTGCCGTTCTATGCCGCGCCTTCGGCGCTGGCGCGCTTCGTCAAGGAACATCCGCGCACGCAGAGTGCGATCATCGTCGACGGCGAAGGCGGCCTGATCGTCTCCGCGGTCGGCGAGCGCCGCATCAACATCTCCGGCGACCTGCCGACCGCCGCGATGATGGCCTAGGCGCACGCAGAACCGCCTTACGCGGTGCCGGAAGGCGGCAGCC
>DASVVD010000801.1:0-3207 GCA_036386715.1 Pseudoduganella sp. | reverse complement strand
AAAATACAACATTGACGTTTCCTTAAACTTAACTTAACTTATAGATCTCGCTGGTCCATAACTCTTTGACGAGGTAACGCATGAAATTGAAATCCCTGGTTCTGGCAGCCGCGCTGCTGCCTGCTTTCGGCTCCGCTTTTGCTGACGACTTCACGGTCGACCTGATCGGTGGCCCGAACGTGTGGTCCGCTCACCTGGGCGCCACTCACACCACCGGTAACTTCTCCGACACCTTCACGTTCAGCAACTACAGCGCTGACAACGGCACCGTGTTCGCCAGCCTGATCAACACCGCAACTGCGTGGAGCGACCTGTCGTTCACCAGCGTCACGCTGAACGGTGCCAATATCGCCTCCGGCGATATCGGCCCGCTGTCGATCGCCGCCATCCTGGGCGAGGACGTTACCGGTCCGCTGACCCTGACGGTTGCCGGCACGGTCACCGGCCAGGTTGCCAGCTACGGCGGCGACTTCAACGTGACGACGCCGGTTCCAGAACCAGCGACCTACGGCATGCTGGCTGGCGGCCTGGGCGTTCTGGCCTTCGCTGCTCGTCGTCGCAAGCAAAAATAAGCAATAACGCAACACCGCAACAAAAAAAATGGCGCCTCGGCGCCATTTTCTGTTCAGGGCTGATCGGCCGGATGGAAACCGTCGTTCTCCGCGGCGTGCACCGGTGCGTAACCTGCAGCAGTGGCGATAACGCGAGAACGACAGCCAGGTGTCTTCATGTCTCCTTCATTGACATTCGATCACCGAACCGATGCTCATGTCGGCTACCATGCCGGCAACGTGCAACTGCCTCCTGCAAAATGACCCCACCCCACTATCACCACCGGTACCCCCAGTCCGAGATCGACGCGGTATACCGCGCCATCCGCGAGCGCCGCGACATGCGCCATTTTCTTCCCACGCCGATCGACGCGGAACAGCTGGCGCGCTTCATCGATGCCGCGCACTGCGCGCCCAGCGTGGGCTACATGCAGCCGTGGCGGTTCCTGCGCATCACCGACGAGGCACTGCGCCGAGCCTTGCACGCCCACGTGGATGCCGAGCGCGCACTGACCGCCGAGGCGATGGGCGAACGGGCCGATGAGTTCATGCGGCTGAAGGTGGAAGGCATCCTGGCGTGCGGCGAGCTGCTCGTGGTCGGGCTGGTGGACGGCCGCGAGCGGTATGTGTTCGGCCGCCGCACGATGCCGGAAATGGACCTGGCGTCGGCGTCGTGCGCGATCCAGAATTTCTGGCTCGCTGCGCGCGCCGAAGGTATCGGCGCCGGCTGGGTATCGCTGTTCGACCCGGAACAGGTGCGCGTGCTGTGCGGCATGCCCGAAGGCAGCCGCCCCATCGCGCTGCTGTGCGTGGGCCACGTGGATGCGTTCTATCCCGAGCCCATGCTGCAGACCGAGCGCTGGGACAGCCGGCGCGACAGGAACGATATCGTGTACGAGAACGCCTGGGGCGTTCCGGCGGCCATGCCACGAGACTGACCTGCGCGCCGGCAATACGGGAAGCGCTCCGGCCGGTGTGCCGGGTGCGCGAGTGTGCTCATCCATGCTACGCTGCCGTCCGCGGCGGTCGGCCGATGCGGGTGGATGACGCAAATCGGCCTGGCCCCAACCCATTCCCACCGGCCCTGCGTGCACCACGCATGCGGGGCGATCCAGGACATCAAGGATTCAACCCGTGCTGCCAATCGTCAACCTCGTGCTGGGCGCTTACCTGACTTGGCGGTATGTCTGGAAGCTGCGGCTCGGCGTGGCCGGCAGGATCGTGCTGGCGGTCCTGCTCATGGCGCTGATCGAGCACCACTGGCTCGTCAGCCACGTGTTCGGCAGCACCATCGCTTCGCCGGAAATCCCCAGGCCCGCCCTGATCGGCCTGGGCGTCGCGTACGGAGCGCTGGTGCTGACCGCCGCCCTGCTCCTGCTCAGGGACCTGGCGGGACTGATCGTGCTGCTGCCTTCCCGCGCGACAGGACGGAAAATCCTGCAGGACAGGACAGCTCCCCACGCCTTCCTCGCCGTCAGCCTGGTCGTGGCGGGCATCGGCGTGGCACAGGCGATCAGGGTGCCCACCGTGAAGCTGATGGACGTTTCACTGGCGGGATTGCCTGCGGAGCTCGATGGCTACCGGGTCGCGCACCTGACCGACCTGCACCTGAGCCGCCTGCTACAGGCGCCCTGGGCGAAAGCGGTGGTCGCGGCCACCAATGCGGCGGCACCGGACCTGATCGTCATCTCGGGCGACCTGGTCGACGGCACTCCCGCGGCGCGCGCCGGCGACGTGGCGCCGCTGGCGCAGCTTTCAGCGAGGGACGGTGTGTTCGCGGTGGCGGGCAACCACGAATACTATGCCGACTACACCGAGTGGATGCGCAGGTTCGACGCGCTCGGCATTGCGATGCTGGAGAACCGCCACGTGGTGATTCGCCAGGGCTTCGTGCTGGCCGGTGTGCCGGACAAGATGGCTGCCCGCCACGGCCAGCGTGTTCCCGATACGGCCAGGGCCCTGGCGGGCAAGCCGGGCGGCCTGCCGGTCGTGCTGCTCGACCACCGGCCGGGCAACATGGTGCGCAACCAGGCCCACGGCATTGACCTGCAACTGTCCGGGCACACGCATGGTGGGCATGCCCGCGGCCTCGACTGGATCATCGCCCGTTTCAACGAGGGTTTCGTGTCCGGCCGCTACGCGGTCGGGACATCGACGCTGTATGTGAGCAACGGCGCCGGGCTCTGGCCGGGATTTCCGATCCGCCTGGGTCGGCCTGCCGATATCACGCTCATCACGCTGCGCGCCATGAAGCCGGTTGGCTAGGCATGCATCTGCGAGATGAAGGCGCATGCTCCACGGCGCATGCCCGCTGACTATCGGCGCGGCGGCTCGCCCCGCATCACCACAGCGCCCAGTTGCAGCGCCGCGGCGATGTTGCGCGAGGCCGAGCGCAGGCTATCCGCCGCCCCGGCGAGCGCTTCGGCGACCGTGCAGGCCTTGCGGACGGTGCTGAAGGTGGCTGCGATGCCATGCCCGTGTACCGCGGCTGCGTCAAGCGCGAGGCAGCCGCCGATGGCGATCACCGGCTTGCCATGCCGCTGCGCCACGCGCGCCACGCCGACCGGCGTTTTGCCGTGGATGGTCTGGCTGTCGATGCGGCCCTCGCCGGTGATGACCAGATCGGCGTCGGCCACCGCCGCGTCCAGGCCGACGG
>DASVVD010000800.1:0-3291 GCA_036386715.1 Pseudoduganella sp. | reverse complement strand
CGGCATGAGCCCGCTGGAACCGGTCGAACAGGCGTTCCGCCAGGCGGTCGCCGCCGGCGTGTTCGTGGCCGCCGCGGGCGGCAACTACGGTCCCGGCAATACGGTCAACCACATGGGGCCTTGGATCGCCACTGTCGCCGCCGCCACCCACGACCGCACGCATACTGCCGCGGTCACCCTGGGCAATGGCCAGGTGTTCCGCGGCAGCTCGCTCAGCGCAAGAGCGCTGTCCGCGAGGTCCGTCATCCGTGCCGGCGCCGCCGTGATGGCAGGCGGCGACAGCTCGTTCGCGCAGCAGTGCTTCGGCGCGGAAGAAGCGGGCGCCATGCAGCTCGACCCTGCCAAGGTGGCCGGCAAGATCGTCGCGTGCTCGCGCGGCTTCATCGAGCCGACGAGGCAAGTGGCGGTGGTCAAGGCCGCCGGCGGTGCCGGGGTGATCCTGCTGGACAACGGCTCCGGCCCGTCGCTTAACCTGTACAGCCTGCCAACCATCTACGTCGACCAGGCGGACGGCGAGGCAATCTATGCTTATGCGGGCACGGCCGGGGCCCGCGCCGCGCTGTCGGCCAGCGAGCTGACGCCGATGCACGGCCCGGTCCTGGCCGATTTCTCGTCGCGCGGCCCGAACGGTTTCGATCCTGGCGTGATGAAGCCCGACATGACTGCCCCGGGCGTCGATATCCTGGCCGGCGTCTCGCCGGGCCTGAGCCCGGCCCAGCGCAGCGCCGTCGTGGCCGGTACCGCGCCGGCCTACAGCCTGTCGATGTACATGTCGGGCACCTCGATGGCCACGCCGCACGTGGCCGGCCTCGCAGCGCTGCTGAAACAGCGCCACGGCGACTGGTCTCCGGCGGCCATCAAGTCGGCCCTGATGACAACCGGCCGCACCGTGTTGCCGACCTCGCTCGAAGGCGACCAGGATGGCACGCTGCCATGGGGGCAGGGCGCCGGCCTCGTGGTGCCGAATGGCGCCGCCGATCCCGGCCTGGTGTACGACATCACGCCCTCCGACTACCAGCGGTATGTCTGCGGCGCCAGTGGCGACGGCGCCGATTGCGGCGAAGGCGGCATGAAGGGCTTTGCGCTGAACCTGGCGTCCATTGCGCTGCCCGGCGTGGTCGGCAACCAGACCATCACGCGCAGTGTCACCAACGTCGGCGACACGACGGCGCTCTACAACGCCAGCACCCATCTCGATGGCTTCGATGTGACTGTCATGCCGGCCACGCTGCAGCTTGCGCCAGGCGAGACCCAGAGCTATACCGTCAGCCTGGCGCGCACTGACGCCGCGCATGGCGCATGGAAGCTGGGCGAACTGGTATGGGACGATGGCGAACACAAGGTGCGCAGCCCGCTGCAGGCACGCTACAACAGCGGCGTGGAAGCACCGGCGATCGTTTCCGCCACCAGTATCAGCGGCAACCGGCAGATCGACGTGCAGGCCGGGTTCGACGGCGTCATGACGGCAGTACGGGGCGGCATGCGTGAATACACGCGCCTGGCGCAAACCGTGACCCAGGCCGCCCCGGGCTCGATCGATTCGATGAACGATGTGGTAAATGCCTGCAAGGCCCGTGGCCCGGGCGTGAAGGCGGTGTCGATCGGCATTCCGAACAATACCGTGGTTGCCCGCTTCGAAATCTCGAGCCGCGACACCGAAGGCGGCGCGGACGACGATCTGGACCTGGCCGTGCTCGACCAGTACAACCAGCTGGTCGGCTTCAGCGGTCATGCCGACTCGAACGAGAGCGTGACACTGGTCAGGCCCGGCATGGGCGTCGCGAAGATCTGCGTGCTGGGTTACCAGCTCAAGAACGGCAGCAGCACCAGCTTCACGCTGTCGTACGCCACGGCGATTCCCAACGATACCAGGGGCAATGTAAAGCTGGCATTGCCGGCTGCGGTAAAGCAGGGCGGCTCGTATCCGGTCGGCGTCAGCTGGACCGGCCTGGAGCAAGGCAAGCACTACCTTGGCGGCGTGTACCTGCTCAATCCGGTCTCGGGCGCCGGCACGGTCACGCAGCTCGACATCGATACACGCGATGTACCTCGGGAAGCGCCGACAGGCGCATTCAAGCGCATGCGGGCGGGGCGTTAGGATAGCGAACCTGATGCGGCGGAAGCGCGTGCATGCGTAGATTTTGCATGCTCCGGCAGGTGGTTGCGTGAAGCAGCTTTGTGATACAGCTTTAGGCAACAAAAAACCCGCCATGTCTTGAAAATATGCGGGTTTTGAGCTTTGTGGTGCTATGTGCTGCAAGAGAGTGGTGCGGGAACCGGAATCGAAATATGCCTTGGAAACCCGCATGAATGAATGCTCTCGACAATAATTCTGAAAAAAATGCCGTCAAAGATACCGTAATATCTTTGGTTGTTTCGCTTGTCGTATGAGTGCAACAACTGCATACGTCAGATTGCTAGAGGCATCGACAGACTCTGGGCATAGCCGACGTTCTGGCACAGCAGGCGTCGTGCCGACCTTGACGATGTCGCCGACCGAGAGACTGCGGCCGCGTCCGTACTTCTGCTCGCGCTCCTGCTGGCGGCCCGGATTATTCGTCAGGTCGAACAGCTCGTCGGCGATATCCTCGATCGGCAGGTCGTCGCTCACCTGGATGGCAACGCCGGTGCTGTAGCGGTTGTCCTAGTAGGCAGCGATCAGCTGGTCCTTCGACGTGGATAGCCAGGCGCCGCGTTGCAGGTACGGCGGTGGAAACATAATGAAGGCGGTGAGCATGCGATCCTCTTAAATGTGGTTTTGCGCTTCTGCGATTAGTCGCAAAGTCGCGACAAGAGACAGTTTGACGGGCCGTATTTGGCGTCAGGGTGGCCCGTCGCATGTCTCCTGCGGGTTAGCTGAAGCTGCCGAAGTCGTCGCCGTAGGGGCTGGGCTTAATGCCGAACGGTGGTCGAGATCACCCAGGCTAGCGTCAAGCACTTTGGCGTCCTGCTCGCGCTCCCTATTGCGGCAGGCCGTAATCGTGTCCAAAAGAGCCTGGGTGGCTCGACCGTCATGCCGATCACCTCGCCGGACACCTCATCCACGATCTCGATCTTGCCGCCTACCTCCAGCTAGACAGCGTCGTCACTGTCCGGCTTCTCCAGCACATAGGTCTTGCCGCTATCCCGACAGTCGTGCTGAAGCGCGTCGGTGTATTGAGCGCGCGGAGTCAAGTATTTCTCGCTAAACATGAGCTAGTGCACTCACGAAACGGCTGCGAAGTCTTGAGCCAGCTAATGCAAGCGGAAAGTACTCTAAAGGTAGGCAGTGAAATTTTGAGAGATTTTTGA
>DASVVD010000799.1:0-10564 GCA_036386715.1 Pseudoduganella sp. | reverse complement strand
CGCGGCTCGGCGGGATCGACGGCCACCACCGGCTGCATTGCCAGCGGCCGCGTGGTTTTCATTGTTTCGGGCACATCGGCGAAGCACAGCCACTTGGCCAGCCCCACCAGCAGCCGGCCGGAGCGGCAGAATGCCAGGCTGCCCGCCTGCTCGGGCAAGCGCCAGGCCGCAGGAGACCGGTCGGCCTCCTGCCAGGCGTACAGCGTGGCGGCCGGCACGTCCGCCCACCACCAGCGATCGCCGCCGTGTTGCCACAGCAGGCCATCGCCCGGCAGCGAGCGGTGCGCCAGCACCAGCTGTACGCCGTCTGCCATTACAGGTTGGCTTGCAGGCTCAGGCCGAAGCGGCGGTCGTCCGCGTAGCGCCCGAACTGCGTGCCCGTCACACCGTAGTAGCTGCTGCGCGACTTGCGGGTCAGGTTGCTGACTTCGAACGCCAGTTTCAGGTTCTTCGTCAGCTGGTAGCTGGCATAAGCATCGACCAGGCCATAGCCGTTCATGTACGTGGTGGTCTGCGCCATCGTGGCGCCGTTGTTCACGTAGTAGTTCTGCGTGCCCGACAGGTACTTGCCGCGATAGTTGTAGGCCACGCGCAGCGCGAAGTCGTTCCAGTCATACATGCCGACGATGTTGTAGCTCTGCTTCGACAGGTTTTCCAGCGCCGTTTCCTGGCCGCCCAGCGGACCCGGGGCCTTGCTGTCCACGTAGGTGAAGTTGGCTTGCAGGCCCAGGCCTTTCCAGTAGCCCGGCAGGTTCGTGAAGAAGCCCTGGTAGCCGATTTCCAGGCCCTTGATCGTGCCGTCCTGGCCATTCACCGGCGTGCGCACGCTGTACGTGGTGCCGGCATACTGCACATCGGCCGTGGTGGTCTGGATGAAGCCGTCCACTTTCTTGTAGAACGCGGCGCCGAACACGTAGTCGCTCGGGCTCATGTAGTACTCGAGCGTGGTGTCGAACTGGCGTGCCGACAGCGGCTGCAGGTCCGGGTTGCCCAGGTAACCGGTGCGGCTGTTGGCGTTCAGCGACAGGCTCGGCGTCAGTTCGTCGAAGTTCGGGCGGGTCACCACTTTCGAGGCGGCGACGCGGGCGATCAGCTTCTCCGTCAGTGCCATGCGCGCATTCACGCTCGGCAGGAAGTCGTCGTCGGTCGTGCTGTTCTGGCGCGGCACGTAGCTGCCGTTCTGCGATTCCTGCCACTGGCGCCCGGTTTTCGTGCGCACGTAGCGCACGCCGAAGTTACCGGTCACGGCCTTGCCGGCCACTGCGGTTTCGAAATCGGCCATGGTGTACAGCGCCTGCGTTTTCTCGGAGAAATCGAAGGTTTGCGCCGCATCGAAGCCCGGTACCGTCAGTCCCACCGCGCTGCGCACGGTTTGCGGGTCACGCAGCCAGTCCAGGTTGGCGATCGACAGCCACTGTTTCGGGATCGTGCCGGCGCCTTCGCGGTGCAGCAGGTCGCTGTAAGGGATCGGGCCGATCTGGCCTGCCAGGGCCGGCAGCGCGGAGCCGATGTCGTCGATCGTGTTGATTTCGGAGCTCGACGCCTTGCGGTCGGTAAGGCGTACGCCAGCTTTGATGCGCGGGAACAGTTCGCTGTCCAGGCTGCGTTCGACGTCGCCGCGCCAGACGGTTTCACGGCCATCGTTCTTCTGGCGGAAGTACAGCGCCTTGCTGGCCCAGTACTGCGACGGATTGGTCAGGTCGCCGGCATTGCCCAGTTCCGGGTATGCGGAAGGCAGTGCCGTCGTCAGGTCGTACGTGAACGCCGGGTTGGCGGTCCAGACGCCCAGGCGCACTTCCTGGTACAGGCGTTCGAAATCGCTCTTCGTGTAGCCCAGCTCGGACTTGACGGTCCAGCCGTTGGCGCGCCACGAACCGCCGATCGCCAGCTGGCGCGTCTTGGTGTCGTTGTCGCCGATGGTGCCGGAGGTGCTCATCTCCGAGCCATAGAACGTGCCCTTGGTGACATTGCCCTTCTCGCTGGCGACGCTGCCGCTCGGCCACATCGCACCGGCGTTGGTTGCAGCGGACCAGTTCGGCCAGTACGGCGACGCGTAGAAGCCATAGGTATCGGTCTTGCTTTCCAGCTTAGTGTAGTTGGCATCCAGGTACAGCTCGACACCGCGCGTCGGGCGCCATTGCAGCGACGCGTTGATGCCGGTGCGCTCGCGCTCACCCAGTTCGTAGGCATACCAGGCGCCGATCGGCGCATACAGGCCGGAGCCGTCGGCGATCTGGGAAGGTGCGCTCAGTTCCTGCGTGTCCGAGCGGTAGTTGCGCTTCTGGTGCGCCACGCTGATCAGCGCGCCGAAGTCCTGGCCGTTCAGCTTCCAGCGGTTGGACACCAGGATCGAGCCTTCGCCGTTGCGCTTGTCCGCGTAGTCGGCGTCGGTGGCCTTCAGGGTACCGGCCACTTTCAGGCCGGCGAAGTCGAACGGCCGGCGCATGCGCAGGTCGATCAGGCCGCCGATGCCGCCTTCCACCTGTTCGGCGGTCGGGCTCTTGTAGACGTCGGCGCCGGCCAGCAGCTCGGACGGCACATCCTGGAACGACAGGCCGCGTTCCTTGCCGGCCGTGAAGATCGAGCGGCCGTTGACCAGGGTCTGGGTCTGCGACAGGCCGCGGATCTGCACGCGGTCGCCTTCGCCGCGGCTGCGCGAGATCTGCACGCCGGTGATGCGCTGCAGCGCCTCGGCCACGTTCGAATCGGGCAGCTTGCCGATATCGTCGGCCACGATCGAGTCGACCACCTGGTCGGCGTTCTTCTTCAGGTCCTGGGCCTTCTGCAGGCTGGCGCGCATGCCGGTCACGACGACCTGCTGCGTGTCGGCGGCCGGCGCGGCCGGGGCTTCCTGCGCTGCCGGCGTGGTGGTTGCATCAGTGGTCTGGGCCAGTGCCGGCATCGCGCACAGGGCCGCGGCGATGGCGATCGCGTGGCGGCGACCTGGTTGGTTGGTAAAGTTCATGCTTGCTCCGATGGGGTGTGAATTTTTATGGTGTGACGGTGAGCTGGTAGACCGGCACCAGGCTCACTTTATTAACGCGCGCAATCTGTGTTTGCGCGCCGAAATCGGGTCGTGCTTCTTTTGGTATGTAGACGGGTGCATCGGCCCGCAGTGGCAGCACCCCCAGCGACAGTTCGCCTTTCACGGCGAGCGCCTTCAGGCCGGCCTGCCAGCCGTAGCCGCTGTAGTACCAGTCGTCCGCCAGCCGCGTGCCGTCGAACAGCCGGCCGATATCGCCGGTGAAATCGATCTGCAACAGCGCATCGTCGACGTTTTTCAGGGCATCCTGCGGCACCTCGATGCGCCAGGTGGCGGCGTTGCGCCATGCTTCCGGGATCGGCTGGATAGCCGCCTTGGCCAGGCCGCCCTTCACCACGGCCGGCGCCGGCCCGGCTTCACGCAATGGCGTGGCGGTGGCCGCCAGCTGCACCGCAGGCAGCGCTGCCTCGTACGCCTGGAAGACGCCATCGGCACCCTGCGCGCGCAATGCCGCAGCGCCAGCCCGGGTAGCGGCTTTCGGCGCACGGGCCAGGGCCGGGTAGACGGCGAAGCGCATCGCGGCGTCGCCGACGGAACGCAGGTGCAGCTTGCCGCCTTCGAACCAGGCCTGCTGGCCGCTCAGCACGAGGCGGCGCTGGCCGGCGATCTCGCCGATCGTCAACTGGCGCGATTGTTCGGCCGACAGCACCAGCAGGTGTACCGGCTGGCCGCCGGCGCGGCGGATCGTCAATGCGCGCGAGGTGCCGGGCGTAACGGCAAACGTGGCCTCGTTGCCGGCGGTGGTGGCGCCGAAGGTGTCGATCTTCGTGCCCGCATCCGCTTGCAGCGCCAGCTCGACGGGCACGTCGGCGGTGGCGGCAAACACGTAGGTGATGCCGTCCGCACCGCCATCCAGGCGCGCCACCGGCTGCGCCGTGGCGTAGCGCAGGCGCGTGCCGTCCAGGTCGAAGTTGACGGGCCAGATCGCATA
Organism: Pseudoduganella sp.; assembly: GCA_036386715.1. Lineage (GTDB taxonomy): Bacteria > Pseudomonadota > Gammaproteobacteria > Burkholderiales > Burkholderiaceae_D > Rugamonas. The sequence goes on along the minus strand of DASVVD010000799.1, from coordinate 6,590 downwards.
GGCGCCATTCGGCACGCTAACGGCATTGCGCGGGAACTGCACCGTGCCGCCGGCCAGCTTGACGTTGAACTGCAGCGACTGCGCCGGCATCGGGTACTGGCGCACGTGGTTGTTGACGAACACGAAGGCGCTGTCGCCGGCACTGCGCACGGCGATGCGCGGCGTTTTCAGGTCGGCCGGACCGGCCGGCGTCACATCGGGTTTACGTACCGTCATCGGCGCCAGGCGATTGCCGAAATCGGCGAGGAACCAGTGGAACGGGCGCAGGTAGCCGAGCACGGGGCGCTGCTGGCCGTCCGGGCCCAGCGGCGCCTGGAAGTCGTAGTTGATCGTCGGCGTATCGTTGTAGCCGCCGCTGATGCTGCTTTCTTCCAGCGTGGTGCCGCCGACCGGGTTGCGGCCGCCGTGGAACATGTAGTAGCCCATCAGGTTGACGCCGGAGCCCAGTTGCACGGGCAGCATCGAGGCGATGTCGTCCGGCGACACCACCGTGCGGCGGCGGTACATGAACGGTAATCCCGCGCCGTATTCGGCACCCAGGAACGGGGTCTTGTCGATATCGGATTCGGCGGTGCCGGGAGCGTGCGACTTGGTCTGTGCGCCGAGATCGCCGGACACGCGGCTGTCGAAGCGGAACGCGTAGGTTTCCTTCGGCGCCAGCTCGGTGGTGGACACGGCCCACGGCTCGTCGACGTAGCCGCCGAACACCGGCGTGACCTGGCCGGACGGATACTGTGCACCATCCCAGCCGGTGACGGTGTAGTACGGCACATCCATGCCGGCCCGCAGCGCCAGCTTCTTCAGCGTGGCGATATGGCCGGCACCCTCGCCCGGGCCGCTCAGGTTGTATTCGTTTTCCAGCTGCAGGCCGATCACCGGGCCGCCATCCTTCCACAGGCTGCCCTTCAGCTGCGCGCCGATCTCGCGGTACAGCCGCGCCACATGGCGCAGGTATTGCGGATCGTCGCCGCGCGTGCGCATGCCGTCCACTACCCAGTCGGGCAGGCCGCCGTAGCGCACTTCGGCATGCACCCACGGGCCGACGCGCACGACCGCCTTCAGGCCCAGCTTGCCGCACAGCGCGATGAAGCGGCGCAGGTCGCGGTTGCCTTTCCAGTCGAACGCGCCATCCCGCGGTTCGTGGTGGTTCCAGATCACATAGGTGGCAACGACGGTAACGCCGGCCGCCTTCATCTTCGCCAGTTCCGCTTCCCACGTGGCCGCGGGGCTGCGCGTGTAATGGAACTCGCCCATCACCGGCATCCACGGCTGGCCGTCGAGCGTGAGGTAGCGGTTGTTGGCACCGAGCACGCTGCCCTTCGGCGTTTTCGCGGCGCCCAGTTGCAGGTGGCCGGTCACAACATCGGCAGCCGGCGCGGACGCGTCGATGCCGATCACCTGCGCCGCCAGCGCGCCGCAGGTCACAAAATTCGTGGCAAAAGCTGCCGCCAGCGCCAATGCAGGCCGCTTCAATTGCTTGCTCATTCAATCTCCAGGTAGTTCACTGCAGGCTGTTGCCGCCGGTGGGTTCCGGCGTTCGTTCTGCTGCTCCCAATGCTTGCTCCTAATGCCAGGCGCCGACAAAAGCCTTTGCGTTGGCGGCGACAGTCGCTGCATCCATGCCCGGCTTGTACAGGGCGGACCCGAGGCCGAAGCCGGCCACGCCGGCGGCGCGGAAGTCTGACATATTGTCAGGATTTATGCCACCCACCGGCAACAATTTTGTTTCTTTTGACAACACCGCGCGCATTGCCCGCACGATCGCCGGCGTGATCAGCTCGGCGGGGAACAGTTTCAGGGCATCGGCCCCTGCCTTCAGGGCGGCGAACGCCTCGGTGGGCGTGGCCACGCCGGGCACGCACCACATGCCAGCCGCCTTGGCGGCACGAATGATCTCGACGTCCCCATGCGGCATCACGATCAGCCGCCCGCCGGCATCGCGCACGTGGGCCACCGCCCCGGTCTCCAGCACGGTGCCGGCGCCCAGCACGGCATCGGCCGGCAGGCTGCGTGCCAGGCGCGCGATCGACTCGAACGGGTCGGGGGAATTGAGCGGCACTTCGATCAGGCGGAAGCCGGCGCCGTACAGCGCGGCGCCGATGCCTTCCGCTTCCTCGGGGCGCAGGCCGCGCAGGATCGCGACCAGCGGCAGTTTTTCAAAGGCTTCGTCGAAAACGGTCATCGGATCTCTTATCGGGTCTCTTTATTGGTCAAGCCGTGGCAGGGCGCAACAGGCCGGCCTCGCGGGCCAGCGCGAGCAGGCCCGCGGGGGCCGTGTTGTCCAGCACCAGGTCGGCGGGCCGCTGGAAACGGTGCAGCGCCACCTGGTAGCGGGCGCACAGGTTCGGCGCGCCGACCAGCGCCAGCGGCTGCGAGCCCAGGCCGGCCATGGTGCGCCATTGCAGGCCGGCGCGCAGTTCGTGGCCGATCAGCAGGCCGGACAGGTAGTCGGCCAGCATCTCGTGCGGCCGGCGACCGGTAACGCCGAGGCTGCGGACGGCGAAGAGCTGATGCGGCAGCCCCAGCTCGCCATGGTCGCGCGCCGCGTCGACGCCCTGCACGAAGGCATCGGGATCGACCGGCGCATCATCCGGCATCAGCCGGCCCAGCACCGAGTGCTGGCGCAGCACGGCATACAGCTCGCCCGTCATGTGGGTGGCAAAGCGCACAATGCGCTCGCCGCAGACCTGCGTCCATTTCGAGTGGGTGCCGGGCAGTACCACGCAGCTCGAGTCGCGCAGCGTGTCATGCAGGTGCAGCGCGCCGACGATCTGCGTTTCCTCGCCGCGCATCACGTCCGGTGGCAGGCTGGTATCGTCGAACAGCACGCCGGGCACGATCGATGGGAAGAAACCGGCGCCTGCATCGGCACCTGCATCGGGATCGCTGCCTGCCTCGCTGCCCGGGCGGCGCAGGCCGGCCGCCAGCGCGGCGGCACCGGCCGGGCAGCGCGCATAGGGCACGTCCAGCCAGCCGTGGGTACTGCCGACCATGCCGCATGCCAGCACCGGCAAGCCGGCATGTGCCGCGTTCCAGGCGCCGGCGATGCCGCTGAAGGCATCGGCGAATGCCGCATGGCCGGACAGCGTGGAAGCGCCCTGGTCGGCGTTGCGTTCTTCCAGCACGGTGCCGTCGGGCGCGATCAGCCAGGCGCGCAGGCTGGTGCTGCCCCAGTCCAGGCCGATCAGGGCGGGCGCCGTTACCATTCGGCCACGCTGCCATCCGTGTGGCGCCATACGGGGTTGCGCCAGTCCGGCGGATTGCGGCTGGCGGCGATCACGCGTTCCTCGTCGACGATCACACCCAGGCCCGGTTTCGGCAGCGGCGCGAAATAACCATCGGTGATGCGGAAGTCTTCGCGGTTGATCACGTAGTCGAACAGCTCGGCGCCCTTGTTGTAGTGGATCCCCATGCTCTGCTCCTGCAGCACGGCGTTGTGCGACACGAAGTCGACCTGCAGGCAGGCAGCCAGCGCCACCGCGCCCAGCGGGCAATGCGGCGCCAGCGCCACGTCGTAGGCCTCGGCCATCGAGGCGATCTTCACGCACTCGGTGATGCCGCCGGCGTGCGACAGGTCCGGCTGCACGATCGAGATGCCGCCGCGCTGGAACACGTGCTTGAACTCGAAGCGCGAATACATGCGCTCGCCGGCGGCCAGCGGGATCGACGTGAACTCGGCCAGGCGCGGATAGTGTTCGGCCTGCTCGGCCAGCACCGGTTCCTCGACGAACAGCGGGCGGTGCACCTCCAGTTCACGCAACAGCACCTTGGCCATCGGCGCGGCCACGCGGCCATGGAAGTCGATGCCGAATTCGATCGTGTTGCCGAACGCCTCGCGGATCTCGGCAATGCGGTTGACGGCGGCATCCACGGCCTGCGCCGTGTCGATGATGCCCAGCTCCTCGGTACCGTTCAGCTTGAAGGTATCGATGCCGATCCCTCGCAGCGTGTGGATCCCTTCGATCACGTCCGACGGACGGTCGCCGCCGACCCAGCTGTACATCTTCATCCTGTCGCGTACCCTGCCGCCGAGCAGTTCGTAGACCGGCACGCCCAGCGCCTTGCCCTTGATATCCCACAGCGCCTGGTCGATACCCGCGATGGCGCTCATCAGGATCGCCCCGCCGCGATAGAAACCGCCCCGGTACATCACCTGCCACAGGTCGTTGATGCGCGTCGGGTCCTGGCCCACCAGGTACTCGGCCAGCTCGTTGACGGCCGCTTCGACCGTCCGCGCCCGCCCTTCGATCACCGGTTCGCCCCAGCCGGTGATGCCTTCATCGGTTTCGATCTTGAGGAACATCCAGCGGGGCGGAACGCGGTACAACGTCAGCTTGGTGATTTTCATGGCGGCTGGGGGGAATGTGGTCAGGCCAGTGTAGCGCGATCGGCTAGAGATGAAATATTGTTTATTCATAAGGACGTATATCAAATTTACATATCTGGATGATCACCCTGCATCGTGCGAAGCCAGTCCGGGCGGCGTGAGGGCAAAAACCCGGGACAGACCCTGGTTTCCAGGCAAGAGAAACCGGTCCAGGCCCTGGCGTCATCGAAGCGTTGGGGAAGGCGGTCCGGTCCCTTTCGATGCGCCATGCACTTTTTTTAAGAAATCGCTTGCAATTGAATCGCACGCTATCTATACTTCAGTCCATGGGTTGAACGCAGCAAAAAACGAAGCAAAAACGAAGCAAGAAGCAAAGCGCAACCCCGAAGCCGGACCAGTCCCGGCAGTATCGGACCAAACAAGTAGCACACTATTTAATCGAACGTTACAAAACTTCTTAAGGAGATCACCATGAACGCCATCAAATCCATCGCCCTCGCCCTGTCGATCATCGGTAGCGCATCCGCTGTTGCCGCGCCGGCCGCGGCCACCAAGCCCACCGTCATCCTGGTGCACGGCGCCTTCGCCGATTCGGCCAGCTGGAACGGCGTCGCCGCGAAACTGCGCGCCGACGGCTACAACGTGATCGGCGCGGCCAACCCGCTGCGCAGCGTGAAAAGCGATGCAGCGGCAGTGTCGACCGTGGTGGAAAGCGTCAAGGGTCCGGTGGTGCTGGTGGGCCACTCGTACGGCGGCGCGGTGATCTCGGCTGCGGCAAACGGCCATGCCAATGTGAAGAGCCTGGTGTACGTGGCCGCCTTCGCACCGGACCAGGGTGAAACGGCGCTCGAACTGTCGGGCCGCTACCCGGGCGGCACGCTGGGTGCGGCACTGGCCGCGCCGGTGGCCCTGCCGGACGGCGGCAAGGATTTCTACATCCAGCAAGACAAGTTCCACCAGCAGTTCGCCGCCGACGTGCCGAAAGCCCAGGCGGAACTGATGGCGGTCGGCCAGCGCCCGATCGCCGAAGCGGCCCTGACCGAAGCGGCCGGCGCACCGGCCTGGAAGAACCTGCCTTCCTACTTCGTGTATGGCACCGCGGATAAAAACATCCCGGCCGCGGCACTGCAGTTCATGGCCGACCGGGCGCAATCGCGCCAGACCGTGGTGGTGCCCGGCGCCTCCCACGTGGTGATGACGTCGCACCCGGCCGAGGTGGCGAAGCTGATCGAAACCGCTGCCAACGCCAAATAAGCCCGGCCAAACCTGAATAAGCCAAATCGATATATAGCACACTATCTAATAGCATAAAAAGAGAGCCCACCATGAACACCGCCAAAACCGTCCTCGCCGCCGCCCTGCTCGCCGCCACCGCAACCCAGGCCGTTGCCGCCGCCCTGCCAGGCGTCGAGCATCACACCGCGGCCTTCCTCCAGGCCCTCGAAGGCGGCAAGCCAATCGAGCAGATGACGCCGCAGGAAGCCCGCGCCGTGCTGGTGGGCGCCCAGGCCGGTGCCAAGGTGAAGCTGCCGGCGGCGGATGTCAGCGAGAAAACCGTTACGCTGGACGGCAAGCCGGTCACGCTGACCATCGTGCGCCCGGCCGGCGTCAAGGGAACCCTGCCGGCCTTCATGTTCTTCCACGGCGGCGGCTGGGTGCTGGGCGACTACCCGACCCATGAACGCCTGGTGCGCGACCTGGTGGCCGGTTCGGGCGCGGTGGCGGTGTTCGTCAACTACACGCCTTCGCCGGAAGCCGGCTACGGCGTGGCGATCAACCAGGCATACGCGGCGACCCGCTGGGTGGCTGCGCATGGCGGTGAGATCGGTGTGGACGGCAGGCGCCTGGCGGTGGCCGGCAACAGCGTCGGCGGCAACATGGCGGCCGTGGTCAGCCTGATGGCCAAGGACAAGGGCGAACCTGCGCTGCGTGCCCAGGTATTGCTGTGGCCGGTGACGGATGCGAACTTCGACACCCCGTCGTACCGCCAGTATGCCGCGGGCCACTTCCTGACGAAGAACATGATGACCTGGTTCTGGGACAACTACACCCGCGATGCGGCGGCCCGCAAGGAGATCACCGCCTCGCCACTGCAGGCCAGCATCGAACAACTGAAAGGCTTGCCGCCCACGCTGATCCAGACCGCCGAGTTCGACGTGCTGCGCGACGAAGGCGAAGCGTATGGCCGCAAGCTCGATGCTGCCGGCGTGGAAGTGAAATCGGTGCGCTACAACGGCATGATCCACGACTTCGGGCTGCTCAA
>DASVVD010000798.1:0-5187 GCA_036386715.1 Pseudoduganella sp. | reverse complement strand
AGGCCAGCAGCTGGTCGGCCGTGAGCCAGTCGAACAGGTCGGACTTTTGCGGTACGTAGCCGATGCGGGCGCGCGTTGCCTCGGACAGGTCGCCCACCGGCTCGCCGAACAGCACGATGTTGCCACCGGCGGTGCCCGCATCCGTTTCACGCAGCCCCAGCATGCACTCGATCAGCGTGGACTTGCCGGCGCCATTGCGGCCGAGCAGGCCGATCACTTCGCCGGCGCCGATCTGCCAGTCGACGTCGCGCAGCACGCAACGGCTGCCGAACGTGCGTGTCACTGCCTTCATTGCCACCACCGGTATCGTCATTTCGCTTCCTTCAGGACTTGTTTGAACAGTTCGAGAATCGTGTGATCGTCCAGCTCCAGCTGGCGTGCCTCGCGCGCGGCGCGCTCGAGGGCCGGGCGCAGCAGGGCCTCGCGTTCGCCGGGCCTGCCGGCCCGGCGCCGCGCCACCTGCATGCCCTGCCCGCGCAGGCGTTCCAGCACGCCTTCCATTTCCAGCAGGTTGTACGCCTTGGAGACCGTCATCGGGTTGACGGCCAGCGCGCCAGCCACCTCGCGTACCGACGGCAGCGTGTCGCCCGGCGCCAGCACCCCGGCCGCGGCAAGCCGCTTCACCTGTTCGATCAGCTGGCGATAGATCGGCTCCGGCGACCCGGTGGTGATGGAAAACAGCAGTGCGGTGTGCTCGGCCATGTGTGTATATCTGTATTAAGTGAGTAATACAGTATACGGCGCTGCCGGCCATGTCAACCGCGATGTGCGAGGACGAGATCGGTGACCATGCGCCGGCGCCGCGCAAGTCCGGCGATAATCGTTCTACAACAACCCGGCAAAGGAAACCCATGCGTATCGGCTTGCAAACCTGGGGCAGCCACGGCGATGTGCGGCCCTTCCTGGCACTGGCTGGGGGCCTGCAGCGCGCGGGGCACGCCGTCACCCTGGTCATCACGTGCGTGGACAGCGACGCCTATGGCCGGATGGCCCCGCCCCCGGGCGTGGAACTGCGGGTGGTGGCCTCACCGGCGCTGCCGCCCGACGACGCGGAGAAACTCGCCGCGGTCATCTTCGACACGCGCGATCCGATGCGGCAGCTGGCGCAGATCCTGCGCCTGTGCTTTACCCCTGTCGAGGCGCAGATGCATGCGGCCGCGCAAAGGCTTTGCGGGGAATGCGAGCTGCTGATCGGCCACATGCTGATGCATCCGCTGCGCGCGGCGGCCGAGCGGGCCGGCCGGCCGTATGCGAGCGTGATGCTGTCGCATGGCGTCGTGCCGAGCGCCTTCGATCATATGCTGCACGTGCCGGGCACCGGCAAGGCCGGCAATCGCCTGCTCTGGTGGCTGACACGGCTGGCGATCAACCACGCCCTGAAGCCGGACACCAACCGGCTGCGCGCGGCAGCGGGCCTGCCGCCGGTGCGCGACATCGTCGACGAGGTGTGGCTGTCGCCTTCGCTGACGCTGCTCGCGGTCAGCCCGACCATCGCGGTGTGGCAACCCGACTGGCCGGCCACCGTGCACGTGAGCGGATTCCTGAACATGCCCAATATTGCCGTCGAGGGCGAAGTACCGGCCCACCTGCAGGCGTTTCTGGCGGCGGGCGACGCACCGGTCTACATGACGCTGGGCAGCTGGATGCCGCCGGACCGCGAATGGCAAGGCAGCACGCTGCGGCTGCTCACCGACGCGGCGCGGCTTGCCGGCTGCCGGGCGATCATCCAGAGCAGCGATGCACAGGGTTGCGGATTCGTGTCGACAGGCGAGGTGCTGTACGTGGCGGCGGCGCCGCACCAGGCGATCTTTCCGCACTGCTGCGCCGTGCTGCACCATGGCGGCGCCGGCACCACGCAATCGGCCACGCTGGCGGGCAAGCCGTCGGTCGTGGTGCCGCACATCAGCGAACAGGAACACTGGGGGCGCGAACTGCGGCGGCTAGGCATTGCCGGCAAGGCGCTGCACCGCCGCAAGGCCACCGCCGCGCGCCTGGCGAAACTGCTCCGGCAGGTGCGCGACACGCCGGCCATGACGCAGGCGGCCATCGCGGCCGGGGCGGCGATGCGCAAGGAGGATGGCGTCGCCGCCGCGGTCGAGCTGGTCAACCGCGTGTTTGCCCCGGCACAGTGACCCGGCCGGGGCGTGCCGTCAGGACAGCTTGGTGGCGTGCTCGCGGGTGGCGTGGAACGTCAGCTTCGGCCAGCGCTCCTGGGTGAGGCGCAGGTTGACGCCCGACGTGGCCAGGTAGGCCAGGTTGCCGGCCGCATCGTAGGCCACGTTGTGGCCGAGCGCCGCTTCGAAGTCGGCCAGGGCCTTCTTGTCGTCGGACGATACCCAGCGCGCGCTGCTGATGCTGGTGCCTTCGAACACGGCATCGACGCCGTATTCGTTCATCAGCCGGCTGGCCACCACTTCGAACTGCAGCACGCCGACCGCGCCCAGCACCAGCTCGCCGCCCTGCACCGGCTTGAATACCTGCACGGCGCCCTCTTCGCCCAGCTGCTGCAGGCCCTTGTGGAGCTGCTTGATCTTCAGCGGATTGCGGATGCGCACCTGGCGGAAGAAATCCGGCGCGAAGTACGGGATGCCGGTGAACTGCAGCTGCTCGCCTTCGGAGAAGCTGTCGCCGATCTGCATGTTGCCGTGGTTCGGCAGGCCGATGATATCGCCGGCGTACGCCTCTTCGACCTGTTCGCGCGACGACGCCATGAACGTGACGACCGACGACACTTTGACCTCGCGACCGAGGCGCAGGTGCTTGACCTTCATGCCGCGCTCGAAGCGGCCGGAGCACACGCGCAGGAAGGCGATGCGGTCGCGGTGCGCAGGGTCCATGTTGGCCTGGATCTTGAACACGAAGCCGGAGAACGGCTGTTCGTTCGGCTCGACCGAACGCACGGTGGCATCGCGCTCGCGCGGCGGCGGCGCCCAGTCGACCAGCGCCGACAGGATCTCGCGCACGCCGAAGTTGTTGATCGCCGAGCCGAAAAACACCGGCGTCTGGATACCGGCCAAAAACTGCTCAAGGTCGAACGGATGCGATGCGCCGTGGACGAGTTCGACCTCCATGCGCAGCTGGTCCATCTCCTGCGGGAACATCTCCTGCAGCTTCGGATTGTCGATGCCCTTGATGACTTCGACGGTCTGGTTGGCGCTTTCCGAACCGGCGCGGAACAGCAGCACCTCGTCGCGCAGCAGGTGGTACACGCCGCGGAAGGCCTTGCCCATGCCGATCGGCCAGGTGACCGGCGCGCACTGGATCTTCAGCACCGATTCCAGTTCGTCGAGCAGTTCCAGCGGATCGCGGGTTTCGCGGTCCATCTTGTTCATGAACGTGACGATCGGCGTGTTGCGCATGCGGCAGACGTCGAGCAGCTTGATGGTCTGCGCCTCGACACCCTTGGCCGCATCGATCACCATCAGCGCCGAGTCGACCGCCGTCAGCACGCGGTACGTGTCTTCCGAGAAGTCCTGGTGGCCGGGCGTGTCGAGCAGGTTGATGATGTGGTCGCGGTAATCGAACTGCATCACCGACGACGCCACCGAAATGCCGCGCTGCTTCTCGATCTCCATCCAGTCCGAGGTGGCATGGCGAGCGCTCTTGCGCGCCTTCACGGTGCCGGCCATCTGGATCGCGCCCGAGAACAGCAGCAGTTTCTCGGTCAGCGTCGTCTTGCCCGCATCGGGGTGGGAAATGATGCCGAACGTGCGGCGGCGCTGCACCTCGCGTGCGATCAGCGACGGTGCCTTGGCGGCGGTTTCTTGACTGGTGACTTCGATTTCTTCGGACATGATGGCGGCCAACGGTTCGGCTCGACGGAAAACCGGAGATTTTACCGTTTTTTGGCCCGCACCGGGCGAATTTGACAGTGCCGAGGTAGCCCGGGCGCCTTTTCACTGCCGAGTTCGTGTCCACCTTGGGGTCAACCCCGAAATCGGACACGAACTCGGCCTTGACAGATGCCGTTACCTCTGCGGTGATTCATCGCACTGATGAGCCCGTGTCCGAAAACGGGGTTGACCCCATGGTGGACACGGGCTCGACTGTAGCCCGCCGTCAGTCGCCCTTGACGCGGCGCCAGCCGACCGGGTGGGCGCCTTCGGAGTCGAGCTCGACGATCGGACGCGTCAGCGTTTCGCCCTTGGCCGTGGTGGCGATCATCTTCAGCTGGCCGCTCGGCAGCCGGACGATGATGAAGCCGACCGCCGCCGAGGTGTTCGACAGCGTGCCGCCGACGACCAGCCCGTTGACGCCGACGCCGCGGCACACATCCACCGCGTAGGCGTTGCTGGTGCCGCCCACCGAGCAGGACGACGACGAGGTCGGCAGGTTCGTCACCACGTTGGCCACGCCGCTGACGATCTTCGGGTCGATGTTCATGCGCTCGCCCGGGTTCAGCCGCCAGTCGAAGTACCAGCCGCTCTTCAGTTTCAGGTCGGCGGCGGCATCGGTGATCTGGTACGAGCTGGTGTTGGTGCCGGCGCCCGCGGTGCTCAGCGTCTGCTGTTCCATGGCCGCGCCGCGCACGTTGACGGAGGCGCCGGTATCCTTCAGCGCATACAGGCTCTGCACGTCGGCGTTCGTGGTGTCCGGCACGTCGAGCAGCCGCCCGGTGCCGAACAGCACCACGCGCTGCGGCGCCGTGCTGCCGTCCACGGCGCACAGCGTCACGTCGGGCCGCGTCGTCACCGGCTGGGTGGCGCCGGCATCGCCCATCTTCACCACGCGCACCGTGCCCGGGCTGGTGAAATCGAAACGCCACATCTGGCCCAGGTTGTCGCCGCCGTAGACATAGCTCACCAGCGGGTCGCCGTTGGGATCGGCGGTGATCGCGGTGATCTTCGCCAGGCCGGACGGCGTGGCGGTATCGCCGCTGTTCGTGCCGACCGCCTTGAGCACCGCGCCGGTGGCGACGTCGACGACGAAGATATAGCCCTTGCCGCTGCCGCTGGCCACCCCGTCCACGTCGGGAATGTTGTTGTAGCCCGAGGTCAGGAACACCACCCAGCGCTCTTCGTTGGCGGCATTGCGCCATGTGCCGAACTGCGGGTTGCCGAAGGACAGGCCCATTTCCGGCTCGTGGTTGACGCCGCTGCAGATAGTGGCGTCGGCGCAGGTTTCCCACAGCGCGCGCGGCTGGGTCGGGTCGGTGATGTCGAGCGCATAGAAGCCGCGCCCGCCGGC
>DASVVD010000797.1:0-7297 GCA_036386715.1 Pseudoduganella sp. | reverse complement strand
CAGTCAAACCACTCCGCCGCCGTGCGGCGCCTGGACCTGTCGACGCCGCGGCCGCGGGAAGCTGGCCATGAAGTACCAGAACTGGTCGCTGAAACGCCGCATCCTGCTGGCCTATCTGTGCCATGCGGTATGCTTCGTGGCGTTCTTTGCGCTGATCGCCGTGCTGGCGGTGGAAGGGATCGAAACCCACCTGGTCGACCAGCGCCTGCGCGAAACCGCGAAGTGGGCGCAGCCCCGTTACCGCGGCGGCATGCCGGTCGAGATGCCTGCAGGGATGAGCTTTCACTACGGTGCCGCCATTCCCCGCTCGTTGCGCCACCTCGGCAACGGCGTGCACGATGTGAAGGTGGATGGCGTCGGGCTGCATGTCCTGGCGGGCAGCGATGAGAAGGGGCCTTACGTCGTTGTCGATCACCAGAGCGACTACGACAAGGTGGAACTCGTCGTCTACACGATGTTCGGGCTGGGCTTCATTGGCTTTGTCGGCTTTTCATACCTGCTGGCCGGCTTCGTCGTGCGCGGAGTGGTCACGCCGATGACTGCGCTGGCGCACGCCGTGCTTGGCGGCGACATGCTGTCTCCATCCGGCGGCCCTCCCGAAGTACAGCTGGTCGCCCAGGCATTTGCCGAGCGGGAGGCGGAACTGCGCAGCGCATTGCAACGCGAGCGCTTCTTTACCGGTGATGCCAGCCATGAACTGCGCACCGGGCTTGCCGTCGTCATGGGGGCGGCCGAAGTCCTGTCGGCCCAGCATCCGGCCGGGCCTTCCGCAGCGCCCACGGAGCGGATACTGAGGGCCGCTAGGGCGGCATCCGATACGGTCGGTGTACTGCTGCAGCTTTCCCGCGCGCCGTCGCCGGAACAGGCCGATGTCGTGGAGGTCGATCGCATCGCCGCTGCGCAAGTCCAGCGCGCGCAGCACCTAGTAAAAGGCAAGCCGGTGCGCCTGGCATACCTGGGCGGCGACGCGTTCACGGCGCGCGTTCCGCGACAACTGTGCGAAGCGGCCATTGGTCACCTGGTTCGCGTTGCCTGCGAATGCACCATGGAAGGCTCCGTCTCCGTGCGCCTGGAGGAAGGCCGGGTGATGATCGAGGACACCGGGCCAGGCCTGCCTGCCGCCGTGCAGTGCGCGCTGCAGGGTGGTGACATGTCGTCATTCACGGGTTCGGCCGGTACCGGGTTCGGACTCGGAATCGTGCAGCGCATCTGCGACCACTTGCAATGCTCGCTGACCGTCAGCGATCGTCCCGGAGGCGGCACGATCTTTGCATTGCGTCTCGCCCGCGCCTGATGCCCGGTTTCCCGATGCGGCGCCACACGTGTCAGTATTATTCGCGCACCCGCCCGCTCTTCTTCAACCAGCGCACTGCCAGGTAACCCAGCAGCCAGGCCAGCAGGGCCAGGCCGGCGGCAGGAGCGCCCGGCAGGCTCGCGGTGCCATGAAGGCGCAATTCGCGCCACGCCAGGATCATGGCCAAGGCGAGCGGCGTGACAAACAGCGTGTTGTATTCCTTGACCAGCACCCGCCGCCAGTTGAAGCGCATGGCGGCCACGGTGTCGGACCAGCCTTGCCAGCGTGGCCACCAGCGCTTGACGCGGGCGCAGTACTCTGCGTAAGCGCTACCAAACTCGTTGCGCAGGAAATTCTCTTCCGTGGCGACGATCGCGATATACGACAGCAGCACGAACGGCAGCACCAGCAGGTAAAACGTCCATGCATTGATCACGAGCGCAAAGCCGCAGGCGATCAGGATGTTGCCGACGTAGAGCGGGTTGCGGCAATGCGCGAACATGCCGCCGGTCACGAGCTTGCTGGCATAGACCGTCCGGTTGCGCCCACCGCGTTCGATGTATTGATAGCCGATGGTGAGTACCCGCAAGCCCTGGCCGGCCAGCACCAGCATGATGCCTGCGGCGGCAAACAGGGCGCCGAGGGCATGGTCGCCGAATGGCTGGAACGGCCGCGCGAATACCAGCGCGATCAGGAAGATGACCGGTCCCAGGATGTTCCGGTAACGAAAAAAGAATGCGCCTGCAGCAGTCGTCATTTGCCGTCCTTTCATTTGATGGCGAGGAAGCCCTCGAAGCATACGTATTTCTGGATGGTCATGACATCTGTAAATCCGGCGCGACGCAACAGCCCCATGTCGCCTTCCGTGGAGAACGGCTCCATGACGCCCTTGATGCTGCGTGTCTTGTTGAGGATCTCGGCCTCGGTAAAGCCGTTGTCCAGCTTGAATTCGGCATAGACCTGGTTGGCATAGTCCTGGAAGCGCCCATCCGGTGCCCGCACTTTTTCGAACATGAAGAAGGCGCCGCCCCAGTTCAGTGTCTGGTAGATCCGGTCGACCAGGGCCTGGCGTACCCGCGGCGGCAGGAACTGGATCGTGTAGTTGGCGATCACCATGTCGCATGGTTCGAACTCGTAATCGAGCGCATTGGCCTGCACGAACGACAGCCGGTGATCTTCGCTGGCCTGGCCGGCTGCGATCTCCAGCATCCCCGCAACGGTATCGATACCGACCAGCCGCAAGTCATCCTTCAATGCATGGTGCCTTGCCAGTTTGCCGAGCATTTTGCCGGTCGAACAGCCGATATCGTAGACCACGCTGTCGGGCTTCAGGAAGAAGTCACTGAAGTAGCAAATCAATTGATGGCCCATGTCGTAGAGGGGAATCGACCGCGTGATGTGCTGGTCGAAATCGGCACTGATATGTTCGAACGACCAGCCCGCATTGTGCTGGTTGATCTTGCTGTCGACGGCTTTCATTGCGCTCCTCGTATCGGGTGGATCGGTTGGCTGCTGCTGTTGCGGACAGGGCAATGCCGATCTTAGTAAGCAGACAGTTAACTTATTGTTAAAGGAATCGTTGGCGGTGCCTGCCAAGTGCCGGATCTCGCTCCGTACCGGCTGCAGCACGGCATTCATCCAGCGTCTTGCCCGCGTTCGCGGTCATGCCGCCACATGTGGTTAACGCGCAACACCTGCGCGCCCCGGCCGCGCTGTTGTTTTGCGACTTGCACATGCGCTGCGCGGCGATGGCCGGCCGGGACCCCGGTTTATACTTGGCGCATCGAATTTCACAGCCTGCGTAACGTGTGCCATGCGGTAACAAGCCTGGAACGGAACCGACCATCGACCAGCCCGGCGCCGTCGCATTGCCAGCCTCGCAACCCGTTACGCTTGCCAGGAAGGAGCCGCACGATGACCATTACCATTACCGCTTTTGAACATTCGCCCGATGGCGGCCAGGGACTCGCGCGCGACACGCGCGTGCGCTGGGCGCTGGAGGAGGTCGGCCAGCCCTACAAGGTGCGCCTGGTATCGTTCCGTGCCATGAAGGAAGCGCAGCACCTGGCGCTGCATCCGTTCGGCCAGATTCCCACCTACGAGGAGGGCAATCTGGCCCTGTTCGAGACCGGGGGAATCGTCCTGCACATTGCCGAACGCCATGCCGGCCTGCTGCCGCACCATGCCAATGCCAAGGCACGGGCGATCACGTGGATGTTCGCCGCGCTCAATACCGTGGAATTGCCGATCGCCGAACTGTCCGCCTTCACGGTCCTGGAACGCGACAAGCCGTGGTTTGCCGAGCGCCTGCCGCTGGTCCAGGAGCGCGTGCGCGACCGGCTGGACCGGCTTGCCGCCCGGCTGGGCGACGCCGAGTGGCTCGACGGCCCGTTCAGCGCGGGCGACCTGATGATGGTGTCGGTACTGCTCAGGCTGAGGTCGTCGGGCATCCTCGATGAATACCCGAACCTGGCCGCCTATGTCGCCCGCGGCGAAGCGCGCCAGGCCTACCGGCGCGCCTTCGCCGCCCAGCTGGCGGTCAATGCGCCCGCGGCGGCGCACGGCTGATTACAGCCTGGCCTGGCCGCGCGGTGCAGGCAGCCCAGGCAATCGAATCAGTCGGCTCAAGCGGCCGATTCGATCGGGAACCGGCTGGCGCCGGGTTTGTCCAGTGCGACATGGTTTGCCAGGCTGGTGGCATCGATATCGCGGATCGATTTCACCCCCGTCAGCACCATGCACGTGCGGATATCCTTCTCCAGGATGTTGAACAGGTTGCGCACCCCGGCCGCGCCGCCGACGGCGAGCGCGTAGACGAAGGCGCGGCCGATCAGCACGCCGTCGGCGCCCAGCGCGAGCATGCGCACCACGTCCAGGCCGGTGCGCACGCCGCCATCGGCGAAGATGGTCAGGTCGCCCTTCACCGCGGCGGCGATCGAAGGCAGCGCCTTGGCGGAGGACAGCGCGCCGTCGAGCTGGCGCCCGCCATGGTTGGAGACCACGATGCCGTCGGCACCGAAGGCCCTGGCGTCGCGTGCGTCGTCGGCGTCGAGGATGCCCTTGATGACCATCGGGCCCTGCCACTCGTCGCGGATCCACTGCAGGTCGCTCCAGTTGATGCCCGGGTCGAAGTTGGCCCCCAGCCAGCCGATATAGTCGGCCAGGCCGGTCGGGTTGCCGCGGTAGGCCGAGATATTGCCCAGGTCATGCGGCCGGCCGAGCATGCCCACGTCGAGCGCCCAGCGCGGGTGCAGCATGGCCTGCACCACGCGGCGCAGCGGGCCGTTCGGGCCGCTCATGCCCGAATGCGCATCGCGGTAGCGGGCGCCGGGAACCGGCATGTCGACCGTGAACACCAGCGTTTCGATCCCTAGCGCGCGGGCGCGCTGCAGGTAGTCGCGCATGAAGCCGCGGTCCTTCAGCACGTACAGCTGGCACCACAGCGGGCGCGACGACTTGGCCGCCACTTCCTTGAGCGGGCACACCGATACCGTGGACTGGATGAACGGGATATTGCGTTCGGCCGCCACCGTGGCCGCCTGCACCTCGCCGCGGCGCGCATACATGCCGGTCAGCCCCACCGGCGCCAGCGCGATCGGCAGGCCCTGCTTCACGCCGAACCACTCGGTGGACAGGTCCAGCGTTTCCGATCCCCGCAGCACGCGCTGGCGCAGGGCCACGTCCTGCAGGTCGCTCATGTTGGCACGCATCGTCGATTCGGTGCCCGAGCCGCCATCGAGATAGTGGAACAGGAACGGTGGCAGCTTGCGGCGCGCGGCTTCGCGGTAATCGGTGGCGGAGGAAATGATCATTGTCTGTGTCTGTAGGAATTATTCGGGCCCCGGTCGCCACGGCGGGCGAGTCGTGCCAATGATAAGGGATGTCGCTGCCCGCCTGCCGGTATGCGGCAAATTCTCATGTTTCCGGAACGGCAGCCTCGACGGCATACACGTGGTTGGCGCCATGTATGTTGGAGGCGAACACCAGCCATTTGCCGTCCGGCGTGAAGCGCAGGTTGGGCTCGAGCCGGTAGTCGTGCGCGGCCATGTCGACCAGCCGGGTGGCGCTGAGCTTCTCGATGGTGACCAGCTTGTCATCGTAGGAGGCCAGGTCCGCGTCGACGATGGTGTGCGCCTGCAGCAGCGAGATCCACTTGCCGTCGGGGGCATGGGCAACCATGTCGCCGTCGCCGCCGTCGCTGGCGAATGTGCGGTTGTCGGGGGCGATGTTGAAGTGCACGCCCCAGTCGTTCTGCTCCACGCGCTTCCACACCCGCCTGCCGGTCGCCAGTTCCAGGCCGGCCACCCAGAACACCTGGCCGCGCGGGGTCTGCAGGTCGTACCACAGCCACTTGCCGTCATGGCTGAAGAACTCGTGGCCCCAGATTTCCATGTTCATGGTGCGCGTGTGGGCGCTGCGCAGCCCGCTGCCGTCCGCCCGGATCAGCTTGATGCGGTCGACACGGTGCCACGGCCCTTCCATGCAGAAGCGGATCAGCTGCGGATCGGTCGGTGAAAACTGGGCGTGGCCGATCCATTCCTCCGTCCTGTACAGCACCTTGCGCGCGCCGGTCGCCAGATCGATGGTGAACAGCTCGGCCGGCACGCGCGCGGCCCAGCGCTCGAGCATGCGAACGCCCTTGGCTCTGGCGAAATTGAGCGGCTTGCCGTCCGGCCCCAGCGCGGCGTATTCGGCCTGGCCGAATTTGTCCACGCTGGCCGGGTCCTTCGGCTGCAGCGGTCTGGCGCCGTAGGCGACCTGGCCCAGCAGCAGCGTGTCGTCGGCATTGGCGCCGCCGATGCCGCCGGCCTCGATGCGCGCCAGCCTGCGCACCTTCCTGGTGTCGACATGGATGGCGTAAATGGTCCTGGGGCGGTCGGCAGGCTGGCCGTCGCCGGGGTCGGTAACGCTGTAGACGGCCTCGCGCGACTTGCGCAGCATGAACAGCAGTTCGTTTTCCTTGCCTTTTACCAGCAGCGTTGTGCGCCAGTCCCGCAACCGCACTGCGGCGATGCCCGAGGGCGACTTGATGACCATGACATCGCCTTCGGGCGTGAAGGCATGGCGATAGAAGTACAGCACGCCTGATCCGGCTTCGTCGGACACGCGCACGATGCGCCGGCCGGTCTTCGGATCGACCCAGCTGCGCGGGGCGGGGCCCGGCGGGGTGGCGGATGCGGCCCTGTCCGCTGGCTGGGCCTGCGCGGATTGCAGCAGCGGCGCCAGCAGGGCGGCCGCGCCTCCCAGCCGTTTCAGCGCCATGCGGCGGCTTTCCTGCGTCATGGCGCATTCCCCGCTGGCGTCTTGAGCGTGGCCGGATCGTAGGCGAGGGCGCGGGTGGCGCGCATTTCCTGCTCGCGGCGGGCTTTTTCCGCTTCGCCCACCACGGTCTTGGGCGCGATCGGCTGCGGCGTGGTGGCGAGGATGGTGGCCTCGTCGTCGCGGGCCAGCGCCGGTTCGGGCAGGGCCTGGGCCGGACCGTTCAGGTCCATCACCTCCAGCCCGGCCAGCAGGTACGAGCCGGTGGCATAAGGCCCGACATCGTCGGCGGCCGTGGCCACGGGGCGGTCGCCGGTCTTCTGCGCCGCGCCGACCAGGCCGTTCGGCAGGATATGGCGGTTGAGCGCCGCCCAGCCCTTCGTCACGGCCGGTTGATAGGCCTGGCGCTCCAGCAGGCCGTGGTTGATGCCCCAGGCCAGCACGTAGACGAAGAAGGTCGAGCCGGAAGTCTCGGCTTCGGGGAAGCCCTTCGGGTCGTTCAGGTCGCTGCGCCACAAGCCGTCCGGCTGCTGCAGCTCGACCACCCGGCTGGCCATCTTGCGGAAGATGCCCGTGTAGAAATCGCGGTCTTCAAAGTTGGCGGGCATGGCTTCGAGCATGCGCGCCAGGCCGCCCATCACCCAGCCGTTGCCGCGTGCCCAGTAAATGGACTTGCCGCCGGCACCCTGGTGGTCCTGGTCCTTGAAGCGCTCGTCGCGCAGGAACAGGCGGTCCTGTTCCACC
>DASVVD010000796.1:0-2771 GCA_036386715.1 Pseudoduganella sp. | reverse complement strand
CGCCGAGGTAGGTGGCAACCACGGTTTTCCCGCTGCCGAACCGGTCCATGAGCCAGCCGGCCAGCAGTGCGCCGAGCGCCCCGCCCGCCTGCAGGCTTGCGCCGCTGAGCGCCGCGGTCTGGGCAGGCACGTGCTTGAAGGTGAGAAAACTGGGCAGCCAGTTGATCAGCGTGAACGTCATCAGCAGCCCCGCGCCATTGGCGAGCCACAGCAAGCCAGTCCTCGCACGGTAGGCGGGTGACAGGATGATCCCCAGCGGATTCATGGCCGCCACTTGCCGTTCCGGCAGGTTCGGCAATGCGACCTGCCGCCCGACGATGCGCGAAAGGAGCGCCGCAGCCGCACCACTGTCGCGCCGGCGTTCCGCGAGGAAGGCGATCGATTCGGGCAGCCGCCAGAACAGGAACGGCAGCAAGGCCAGCGGCAGCACGGCACCGACGATGAACATCGCGCGCCAGCCATGCGGTTGCGTGACGATCGGCGTAAGCCAGCCGACAGCGGCGCCGCCAAGCGTGTAGCCGCAATACATCGAGGTGATGATCAACGCGCGCCGGCGCGCCGGCGCGTATTCGGAAACGAGCGTCACGGCGCATGGCATCGCCGCCCCCAGGCCCAGCCCCGTCACGAAGCGCAAGGCCACCAGCGCCTCCAGCGAGGCACAGTGGGCCGTCGCCAGGTTGGCCAGGCCGAATACCGCCACGGCCCCCAGCAGCAAGGGACGGCGCCCTACCCGATCGGCCAGGATACCGGCCACGCAGCCGGCGATCATCAGCCCCACCACGCCGGCGGTAAATGCCGGCGTCAGCGCGCCCTTCGCCAGCTGCCATTCCGCCCCGATGTACGGCGCGAGAAAGCCGATCAGCACCGTGTCCAGCCCATCCAGGAACATGATCAGGAAACAAAAGACGAACACTGCCCATTGCAATGCCGATACCGGGCTGCGGTCGACCAGCGTGCGACAGGTGCCGCCGGCGTCGTGTTGGATATCCATATCTCCTCGATTGTTATTGGTTTCGACATGCGTGCCGCGCATGGCGACTTGTCGGAAAGTCCAGTTCCAGGAAGGGCACGGCCGGCAAGGGCGGCCGTGAAAGGATACGGCCCCACGGCGCATTGCAGAACACGGAAATATGGATGCGTCTTATCGATGCCGCCGATGGCAGGTGGCGAGCAAGGCACCGCGCGGACGCGCCGGTGCCGTTGCAATGCCTTGTCCGGCTTGTCACACAATCGTCCGCGGCTTTTATGAAAAAAATGCTATCTTGATAAAAATAGCACTATCGTTCTTTTATAATGCCACGCCAAGGAAAATGTGAACCCGATTCTCTATACAGCCGACATTGAAACGGTCGATGAGGACGAAATCGCCCTGACCAGCGAGATCGTCGAGAAAATGGCGGCATCGTCGCGCTGCGCGTTCGAGCGCCATCGCCATGCGATCCGCGATGCGCATGCCAAGTCGAATGGTGTGCTCAAGGGGCAACTCGTCGTCCATGCCGGCCTGCCGGAGGAATTGCGCCAGGGCGTGTTCGCGCAACCCCGCACCTTCGATGTCGTGGCACGCCTGTCTTCGGCACCGAGCGACATCCATTCAGATGAGATTCCCGCGGCGCGCGGCTTCGCGCTGAAGATCCTCGGCGTCGACGGCGAGCGCCTGTCGCCCGGGATCGGCGGCAGCAACCAGGATTTCCTGATGGTGAACTTTCCCGCCCTCGCCTTCGGCACCATTCCCAAATACCAGCGCATGCTGGCGCTGCTGGAAGCCAATTCGCATGCGCCGGACACCTTCCAGCGCCTGGTGGCAGGCACTGCGCATGGCGCCAGACAGCTGCTGGAAAGCCTGGGCGGCACGCCCGGCGCCACACTGGAAGGGCTGGCGCGCGACAACCACCATCCACTGGGCGAGACCTACCATACCCAGGCGGCGATCCGCTTCGGTGCCCATGTCGCCAAACTGGCGCTGCAGCCAGGCTCGGAGAGCGTGCGCAGCCTGGCCGGCAAGCCCGTCGGTGACATGCACTATGGCGGCATGCGCGATGCGGTCAGTGCCCACTTTGCCGAACACGGCGCCGAATACACGCTGTCGGCCCAGCTCTGCACGGACCTGGCCAGCATGCCGGTCGAGGATGCCGCGGTCACCTGGCCGGAAGCCCTGTCGCCGCACCGCGCCGTTGCCACGTTGCGCTTCGCGGCGCAGTCCACCGCGCACCCCGCCCGGCTGGTCTACGGCGACGATGTGCTGTCGTTCAACCCGTGGAACGGCATCACCGCCCACCAGCCGCTCGGCGGCATCATGCGCATCCGCCGCGCTGCCTACGAACGTTCCGCCGCCTTCCGCCACGCCATGAACGCGCGCCCGCGCATCGAGCCATCGAGCGCTGCCGACATTCCCGATTAAGGACTCCCATGACCGACCACAATCAAGATCCGCGCCTGGCCGATGAAACCCGCCTGGAGGCGATCCGCCGCAAGATCGACGCCGTCGCCCACGACGCTCCGCACCTGGCCAAAATTGCCCTCGAGGCGATGGTACGCAAGCACAATCCCGACCTGAAAGGCAGCGCCAGTTCCGCCGGCCGTGTCGGCAAGCAGTCCGGCAACGTCTCGGAACTGACGGCCATCGCACCGCTGAAGCCGGGCGGCGCCGAACGCCTGCGGCGCATTTTCGACCTTACCAACGGCAATATGGATGGCGCGCAGCGCGTCTCCACCTTGCACGACATGCGCTTTGTTTTCTTCGACGACGATACCCGCATCCTGTTTGCCACGAC
>DASVVD010000795.1:0-18708 GCA_036386715.1 Pseudoduganella sp. | reverse complement strand
CTTCGTTGCCAAGCTGTACCAGAACGTGCTGGACCGGGCTCCCGACCAGGCCGGGGCAGATTACTGGACCAGTGCGCTGAACAACGGCGCCGATCGCGCCAAGATCCTGACGGATTTCAGCGAAAGCGATGAAAACCAGGCCGCGCTGCTGCAGGTGATCGGCAACGGGTTCGAATACACGCCCTACGGCTGAAAAAAAACCGGGACCGCGGCAAGCCGACGGTCCCGGTTTTTGTCATCGAAGTCTGGTATCAGGTCGCCGGCTCAGGCGCGTGCGGCCAGCGCCTGCAGTTCGGCCGCTTCGCTGGGCGATACCTTGTGCGAGTTGCGCAGGCGCTTGAGCAGGGCGGCATCGCGCATCTGGCGCCGTTGCAGGCGTTGTTCCTTCGACAGCTTTGGCTTCACGACCAGCAGGGCAGCCAGCGCCAGCCCGCGCAGCAACGGCTTGAACAGCACCAGGAAACCCACCGCGAACGCGCAGGCCAGCAGGACCTGCAGCGCGGCGCCGACACTCAACGGCATGAATTGGGTTGCGGAAACGAAATTCAACATGTTCTCTTCTGTTTACGTATAAAATCAACGTAACTATAGTGCAGCGCAACATATCAAGCCAATTTAGTTTCCCAATATAAATCATCACTCCCCTGAATGACTGAATCATGAGTTTCCTGACGCTCGACCTGAACCTGCTGCGTGTATTCGATGCCGTAATGACCGAGCAGAACCTGACCCGCGCCGCTGGACACCTGGCGATGACGCAACCGGCGGTCTCGAACGCGATCAAGCGCCTGCGCGAGAGCCTGGGAGACGAATTGCTGATCCGCACGGCCTATGGCGTGAAGCCGACGCCGCGCGCCGAAGCGCTGTGGCCGGCGGTGCGCAGCGCGCTGGCATCGCTCGAATCGGCCGTGGCGCCGGGCTCGTTCGACGTGTCGAAAGCCCATGCCACGTTCCGCCTGGCGATGGCGGATGCCACCGCGGCCTTTTTCCTGCCGTCGCTGATGCGCTCGATCGAAGCGGAAGCGCCCGGCATCAACGTGCGCATGGTGCCGCTGACCACCCGTGAACCGCGGCCGATGCTGCTGCGGGGCGACATTGACCTGGCGGTCGGCTTCTTCCCCGGCGTGGCGGCCCAGCTGTCGTATGAAACGGCCTCGCCGATCCGCCATGAGCGGCTGTATTCCGGCATTTACGTGTGCGTGATGCGCCGCAATCACCCGCTGGCCAAGGAAGAGCTGACGCTGGACAGCTATTGCGAAGCCAACCACCTGCTGGTGAGCTTCTCGGGGCGCGCCCACGGCCTGGTGGACGAAGCGCTGGCACAGTTGCAGCGTGAACGCCGCATCCTGCTGACGGTGAACCAGTTCTTCACGGCCGGCCGCGTGGTGGCCAACTCGGACCTGATCACCGTGCTGCCCAAGCACCTGATCGCATCGACCGGCATGACCGATGCGCTGGTGTACAAGGAATTGCCGTTTACGCTGCCCGCCGTGCACCTGGACATGCTGTGGCACGAACGCGATGCCCGCAGCCCGGCCCACAAGTGGCTGCGCGCGCAGATGGAAGGCATGCAGTCGACGGCGCAGCGCACCGCGCCGAACAGCTCGCCGAAAGTCGATACGCACTGACCGGCAGTTCCAGGCTGGAAAAAGGCACCTGTTTCACGAAACCGGTGCCTTTTTTACGTCCGCGTAGCATGTCCATATCGCGTCCGCGCAGTACGTACGCGCAGTACGTACGCGCAGTACGTCCGCGCAGTACGTCCATATTGCGTCCGTACCTTGACGACCGCGAACCCGCTGCCTATTTGATGGGCAGCTTGCTGGTGTTCTTCACTTCTTCCATCACCGCATAGGTGTGGGTCTCGCGCACGCCTTTTTGCAGCAGGGTCTTGCCGAGGAATTCCCGGTACGCCGCCATGTCTTTTACGCGCGCCTTGACCAGGTAATCGAACCCGCCCGCCACCATGTGGCATTCGAGCACCTCGGGGATCAGTTGTACGCTATGCTTGAACGCATCGAAGACTTCCGGTGTGGTGCGGTCCAGTACCACTTCGATGAAGACCAGCAGCGAAACGTCCAGCAGTTGCGGGTTCAGCTGGGCGGTATAACCCAGGATGTAGCCCGAATCGTGCAGCTTGCGCACCCGTTCCAGGCAGGCCGCCGGCGACAGGTTCACCCGTGCCGCCAGCTCCACATTGCTGATGCGGCCATCGCTCTGCAGTTCCATCAGGATTTTCTTGCTGATCTTGTCTAACATCGTCTATCCCCACCATAAATATTATTTGGTTAAATTCTCTCATTAAAAATGTTGTATGGATAGCCCCCACCATTACCAGAATTAATCCAGAAGAATCCCGCATACAATCGAATCATTGGCAACAGCCGCCAGATCCGCCAGAAAACCTGACCAGCACGCTCCGCAAACCCTGTTTGCCGGGCGTGTTTTGCTAGGTGGCTGTTCTCTCAACCTTTCGATAAAGATTCTTTCCATGAATGCCCCAGTTCCTTTCAGCGCCCTGCAGGCCGAGATCCTGCGCGACCCGTCTCCGCTGCGTGCGGCGATCACGGCGGCCTACCGGCGCGACGAGCGCACGGCCGTGCAATGGCTGCTGGCCGGGATCCGCGACCGCGGGCTGCCGGCCACGCAGGAGGCGCAGGAGCTGGCACGCCGCCTGGTGACGGCGGTGCGCGAGAAGCGCACCCGCGCCTCGGGCGTGGATGCGTTGATGCACCAGTTCTCGCTGTCGTCCGACGAAGGCGTGGCGCTGATGTGCCTGGCCGAGGCGCTGCTGCGCATTCCCGACCAGGCCACCGCCGACCGCCTGATCGCCGACAAGATCAGCAAGGGCGACTGGCGGCGCCACTTGGGCGAATCGCCGTCGCTGTTCGTCAACGCGGCCACCTGGGGCCTGCTCGTCACCGGCAAACTGGTCAGTTCTTCCAGCGAAGACAAGCTGGGCTCGGCGCTCACGCGGCTGATCGCCAAGGGCGGCGAGCCGCTGGTGCGCAAGGGCGTGGACCTGGCGATGCGCATGCTGGGCAACCAGTTCGTGACCGGCCAGACGATCGACGAGGCGATCAGGAATGGCCGCGACAACGAAGCGCGCGGCTACCGGTATTCGTACGACATGCTGGGCGAAGCGGCACTGACCGAGCTCGATGCCGCAAAGTACTACGCCAGCTATGAAACGGCGATCCACGCGATCGGCCGCGCATCGAACGGCCGCGGCATCCGCAACGGGCCGGGCATTTCCGTCAAGTTGTCGGCGCTGCATCCCCGCTACAGCCGCGCGCAGCGCGACCGCGTGATGGCGGAACTGCTGCCGCGCCTGCGCGCGCTGGTGCTGCTGGCCAAGGGCTATGACATCGGCCTGAACATCGATGCGGAAGAGGCCGACCGCCTGGAACTGTCGCTGGACCTGATGGAAGCGCTGGCGTTCGATGCCGGACTGGCCGGTTTCGAGGGGATCGGCTTCGTGGTGCAGGCTTACCAGAAGCGCTGCCCGTTCGTCATCGATTTCCTGGCCGACCTGGCGCGCCGCAGCGGCCGCAAGTTCATGGTGCGGCTGGTGAAGGGTGCGTATTGGGATGCCGAAGTCAAGCGCGCCCAGGTGGAAGGCATGCCGGGCTACCCGGTGTACACGCGCAAGGTGTACACCGACGTGTCGTACCTGGCCTGCGCCCAGCGGCTGCTGGCGGCCACCGATGTGCTGTATCCGCAGTTCGCCACGCACAATGCGCAGACGCTGGCGACGATCTACACGTGGGCCCGGCACGACGGCATCGACGACTACGAATTCCAGTGCCTGCATGGCATGGGCGAGACACTGTACGACCAGGTGGTGGGCAAGGACAAGCTGGGCAAGGCCTGCCGCATCTATGCGCCGGTGGGCACGCATGAAACGCTGCTGGCCTACCTGGTACGGCGGCTGCTGGAAAATGGCGCCAACTCCTCGTTCGTCAGCCAGATCGTCGACGAAAGCATCCCGGTCGATACGCTGATCCAGAATCCGCTCGACCTGGCGCGCAGCCAGGGCGGCGCGCCGCACCCGGCGATTGCCCTGCCGGTGGACCTGTTCGGCGGCGAGCGCCGCAATTCGGCCGGCATCGACCTGTCGAACGAGGATGTGCTGCGGGAAGTGGCAAACGCGCTGGCGCAGCCGCGCACCTGGACGGCGGCACCCATGCTGGCCGCGCCGGCGAACGCTGCCGGGTCGCCCCAGCCGGTGCGCAATCCGGCACAGCGGGAGGAGATCGTCGGCCACGTCACCGAAGCCACGGCCAGCGACGTCGAGCAGGCCCTGGCCAGCGCCAGCAGCGCGGCCATGGACTGGCAAACCGTGGAGCCGACCGAGCGTGCCGCGGCACTGATGCGCGCGGCGGACCTGTACGAAACACACCAGCTCGAGCTGATGGCGCTGGCGATCCGGGAGGCGGGCAAGTCGCTGCCGAATGCGATTGCCGAGGTGCGCGAGGCCGTCGACTTCCTGCGTTATTACGCGCAGCAGATCCACCATGAAACGAACGTGCTGGCGCTGGGGCCGGTCACCTGCATAAGCCCGTGGAACTTCCCGCTGGCCATTTTTACCGGACAAGTGGCGGCGGCGCTGGCGGCCGGCAACGTGGTGCTCGCCAAACCGGCCGAGCAGACGCCGCTGATCGCCCACCGCGCCGTCGAGCTGCTGCACGAGGCGGGCATCCCGCGCGCGGCGCTGCAATTCCTGCCGGGCCGCGGCGACGTCGTCGGTGCCGGCCTGTGCGATGACGCGCGGGTCAAAGGCGTGATCTTCACCGGCTCGACGGAGGTGGCACAGCTGATCAACCGCGTGCTGGCCCGGCGTGCGGTGGCGGAACGCTGCGACATCCCGCTGATCGCCGAGACCGGTGGGCAGAATGCGATGATCGTCGATTCGTCGTCGCTGCCGGAGCAGGTGGTGCAGGATGCAATCGCGTCGGCGTTCGACAGTGCCGGCCAGCGCTGTTCCGCACTGCGCGTGCTGTTCCTGCAGGACGACATCGCCAACAGGACGATCAAGATGCTAAAGGGGGCGATGAGCGAGCTGAAGATCGGCAACCCGGACCGTCTGGTGACCGATATCGGCCCCGTCATCGACAGCGAGGCGCAGCAGAACCTGATGGCGCACATCGAGAAGACCAGGCAGTCGTGCGTGGCGCACTTTTCGCTGGGCCTGCCGGATGACACGACAGGGACGTTCGTGCCGCCGACGGTGCTGGAAATCCGTTCGCTGGCCGAACTGACGAAGGAAGTGTTCGGCCCCGTCATGCACGTGATCCGCTACCGGCGCGCCGAACTGCCGCAGGTGATCGACCAGATCAATGCCAGCGGCTTCGGCCTGACATTGGGCGTACATTCCCGGATCGACGAAACGATCGACTACATCACGTCGCGTGCCCATGTCGGCAACATTTATGTGAACCGCAACATCGTCGGCGCGGTGGTCGGGGTGCAGCCATTCGGCGGGGAGGGCAAGTCCGGCACCGGGCCGAAGGCAGGCGGTCCGCTGTACCTGAAACGGCTGCAACGGGCGGCGGCGCCGGTGGAGACCCATGCGCGGCAATCGACGCCGAGCGTGGATGCACTGGCAGTGTGGGCACGGGCGAAAGGCAAGGACAGGCTGGCGGCGCTGGCCGAACAGTACGTCCGCTCGACGCCGCTCGGTACCGAGACCGTACTGCCGGGCCCGACCGGTGAACGCAATACGCTGCGTTATGCGCCGCGCGGCATGGTGGCCTGCTTTGCCGAGTCCCAGGATGCGCTGCTGAACCAGCTGGCAGCGGCACTGGCAACCGGCAATCGCGCCGTCGTTGTCGCGCACTCGACGGCACTGGTGCCGCCCGACCTGCCGGCGGCCATGCTGGACCGGATCACCGTGGTGGGCAGCCTGGCGGCGCTGGACGACAGCTTCCAGATCGCCCTGGTGGAAGCCACGCTGTCCGCGCAGTTGCGGCTGCCCCTGGCGGAACGCGATGGCGCGCTGGTGTCCGTCATCGACACCACGCCGGAGGCCCCGATCCCGCTGTGGCGCCTGATCGCCGAGCGGGCGTTGTGCGTCAACACCACGGCGGCAGGGGGCAATGCCAGCCTGATGACGCTGGGGGCATAAGCGCCGTTTAGCCGGATGCAACAGCAAAAATGGCGCCTTGGGCGCCATTTTTTTCGTCCTGCCTTGTCGGAAGCCAGGCTGGATGCCCCTGGGAAGCGTTCTAAGCCCCCCTGGCGGCGTTTTACGGCTCAGTTCGTGTCCACCCTGGGGTCAGGCACCAAACTGGACACGGGCTCTTCTGCAGCTTCCTGTGCGCCCACCCAATCGCGACAGAATTGCTCGACGATGCCGAAGGCATAACGCGACGCCACGGTTTTCACGAAATGCATGAAGTCGGTTGCAGCGTTTTCGTTGGCGTTGTCGGAGATCGTGCGGATCACTGCGAACGGAATACCCAGCTCGAAACACACCTGTGCCACCGCGGCGCCCTCCATCTCCACTGCCAACAGGCCCGGCAAGGCGTTCTTAAGGGTCGCCAGGCGCATGCCGTCGTGAATGAACTGGTCGCCACTGCCGATGAGGCCGCGGTGCACTGTGGGGCCGCTCATGGCTTCCAGGAAGATCGTGGCCGCGCCGGCAAGGCGTGAGCTCATCGCCAGGTCGCTCGGCAGAAGTGCCAGGCCCATCAAAGGTATCTGGAAGCGCGGGAACAGCGGTGCGGCATCCATGTCGTGCTGCACCAAGGTTTCGGCAATCACCACATCGCCCACCCGCACGGCAGCGTCGGCACTGCCGGCAACCCCCGTGAACAGGATGTGGGTAACTCCGAACTTTTCCACAAGCATGGTGGCCGTCATGGCTGCGGCAACCTTGCCGATACGCGACAGCACGGTTACTGCCTCGACATTCCACAGGGTTCCAACGGTGTATTCACGCATGCCATACAGGTGGCGAATGGGGTTCTGCATGGCCTGGATCAGGCCTTCCTGCTCTTCCGCCAGGGCGGAAATGATCCCAAAACGCGTTTTTTTTCCTGCAGACATGGGTTTTAGAGGCTTTGCAGGCGGTTTTTCCATGTTTGCACGCTGTTGGTTTACAAGAATAAATATAAATATAAAAGCTGGTAGTAGATAGTAAACCGCGAGGTATCTGTGGATAAAGCTGTTAACATCCACAAAATCATGTGTTTACAGCTCTGTAAACCAGCGGGACAAACATTGTATCGGAGCAGGACGAGTTCTGGACAAAAAAGCTGGCTTGGCAGTATTGACCGGTTTACGCACATCCACCCTGTGGATATGCATGA
This sequence comes from Pseudoduganella sp., assembly GCA_036386715.1. Classification (GTDB taxonomy): domain Bacteria; phylum Pseudomonadota; class Gammaproteobacteria; order Burkholderiales; family Burkholderiaceae_D; genus Rugamonas. The sequence goes on along the minus strand of DASVVD010000795.1, from coordinate 11,395 downwards.
GCTTATCCACAGACCCCCTCGAAATTCCCTGTTTTTTGCTCCACTGGCCCTGCGGTCTGGTCGCAGGCATGCGTTCGGCTATGGGTTCAGCATCAAAAAAAAAAAATTTGTCATCCAGCTCGATGCGCGTCGGGCCTTGCTGAACGGTTTTCCGGATCGGCATCGGATTCGGGCATTTTTTTGATTCCAGTATCCTGGACAAAGCGGAACGGCGGCGCGCAGCGGCGTCGGTTTACAAGAATAAGTAGGTATACATACTGATAGTGGTTGTTAACAGGAACCCTTTTCTGTGGATAACCCCTCCAGGCCCTGTGGAATCAGCGGTTTACGATATTCACAACCACACGCGTAAACCTTGTATGGCCGAGGAACGGTTTTTGGACAAAAATAGGCTTTTGCACACGAGCGCGGTTTACACACAAACGATACCTGTGGATATCCATAAGCTTATCCACAGGCCCAAGGAGGCAGTATGGTGCAACAATTCCCGATTTCGTCCCTGTTTTCCCACCCCATCATCCAGGGGCCGATGGCCGGCGGATGCAATACGCAGGCCCTGATCGCGGCTGTTTCGAATGCCGGAGCACTGGGTTCGCTGGCCTGTTCGCTACTGCCGCCCGACACCATGCGTCGCCAGGTCGCTGAAATCCGCCAGCTGACCGATCGGCCTTTCCTGCTCAACCTGTTCGTCCAGGACCAGCCGCAGCCGGACCGCGAGGACATCGTCCGTGCCGTCGAACTGCTGAAACCCGTCTGGTCGTCGCTCGGCTGGTCCGAGCTGGCGCTGCCGTTCAAGTGGTGCGAAGACTTTTCCGCGCAGTTCAATACGCTGCTGGCACTGCAACCGGCGGCAGCCAGCTTTACCTTCGGCATCCTGACAGCCGGGCAGGTGCGGCAATTGCACGACGCGGGCATCGTTGTGATCGGTACCGTGACGCGCGTGGACGAAGCGCTAGCCTGGCAGGAAGTGGGGGCGGACGCGGTCATTGCCTCGGGCACCGAAGCGGGCGGCCACCGCGGAACCTTCATCGGCGACCAGCGCGATGCCATGCTCGATGCGCTGGCGTTATTGGATGCAGTGGTCGCCGCAGTAAGGATTCCCGTCATCTCGGCCGGGAATGTGATGACCGGAGCGGACGTGCGCGAACGCCTGGACCGCGGCGCGGCCGCTGTCCAGATGGGCACGGCGTTCCTGGTCACCGACGAGTCCGGCATCCATCCCGCCTACAAGCACCGGCTGCAAATCGCCGGCAACTCGCCAACCCGGCTGACACGGGCATTTTCCGGCCGCTATGCGCGTGGCCTCGTCAACCGTTTCATGCAACAGATGGAAGCGGTCGAGGACCTGGTGCCGCCTTACCCGGTGCAGAACGCGCTGACAGGGCCGATCCGGTTCGAAGCGGCCAAGCGGGGTGACACGGAATTGATGTCCCTGTGGTGCGGCACGGGCGTAGGGCGGGCACGTCGCATGTGCGCCGCCAGGCTGGTGGAGACACTGGTAATGGAGATGGGTCAAGGTCAGGGCTGACCGTTTGACAACAGAAAACACCGGGACAGTACTGTTGTGTTGCACAAATTACCGTTTGGTTACGGTGCAAAAAGTTGTATAAATACCTGACGAAGAAGAACAATAAAGCATGCAGACTGCAATTGACCGAATTTAGTATTGTTGTGCAAAGCACAAATCTAGTTCGGCCTGATAGCTTTTATGCAAAACTTCATGGTAGTTATACGGTATTGTTTGGCAAATTTGTTGTGCGTATGATCGACAAAAAATTTTAGCAATATGTAAAGAACCCTCAGGGAGACGCGATGTCAAACTTCATCTTGGAAACAAGGAATTTGACCAAGGAGTTCAAGGGTTTCACGGCGGTGAACGATGTGAACCTGAAGGTTCAGCGTGGCCATATCCATGCGCTGATCGGTCCGAACGGGGCCGGCAAAACCACCTGCTTCAATTTGCTGACCAAATTCCTGGTGCCCACTTCCGGCCAGATCCTCTTCAACGGCAAGGACATCACGTCGGCCAGGCCGGCGGGCATCGCCCGCATGGGCGTGATCCGTTCCTTCCAGATTTCCGCCGTCTTCCCGCACCTGACGGTGCTGCAGAACGTGCGCATCGGCCTGCAGCGCCAGCTCGGCACCACGTTCCATTTCTGGCGCAGCGAACGTACGCTGGACCAGCTCAATGCCCGCGCCATGGCATTGCTGGCCGAGGTCGATCTGGCCCATCTGGCGGACACGATCACGGCGGACATGCCTTATGGCCGCAAACGCGCACTGGAAATCGCCACCACGCTGGCCATGGAACCGGAGCTGATGCTGCTCGACGAACCCACCCAGGGCATGGGCCACGAAGACGTGCACCGTGTCACGGAGCTGATCAGGAAGGTATCGAGCGGCCGCACCATCCTGATGGTCGAACACAATATGAGCGTGGTGTCGGGCATTTGCGACCGGATCTCGGTGCTGCAGCGCGGCGCGATGCTGGCCGAAGGCTCGTACCACGAAGTGTCGAAGAATCCGCAGGTGATGGAGGCTTACATGGGCACCGAAGCAAGCGAACTGGTGGGAGCGCACTGATGAACGCCCCGGCCACCTCGAACGTCCACCTGCCGGCCAGCGAACCGGCACAATCGGCACTGGAAATCGCCGGCCTGCAGGCCTGGTATGGCGAATCGCACATCCTGCACGACGTGAACATCTCGGTACGGCAAGGCGAAGTGGTGACGCTGCTGGGCCGCAACGGCGCCGGGCGCACCACCACCCTGCGCGCGATCATGGGCCTGACGGGCGCCCGCAAGGGATCTATCCGCATCAACGGCAAGGAAGCGATCGGCCTGCCGACGCACCGGATCGCCCACCTCGGCGTGGGCTACTGTCCGGAAGAGCGCGGTATTTTCTCGTCGCTGTCGACCGAGGAAAACCTGCTGCTGCCGCCCGCGCTGAAGACCGATGCGAAGGGCATGTCGGTCGACGAGATCTACGAGATGTTCCCGAACCTCAAGGAACGCCGCAACAGCCAGGGCACGCGCCTTTCCGGCGGCGAGCAGCAGATGCTGGCCGTTGCCCGCATCCTGCGCACCGGCGCGCGCCTGCTGCTGCTCGATGAGATTTCCGAGGGGCTCGCGCCGGTCATCGTGCAGGGCCTGGCCCGGATGATCCGCACGCTGAAAGCCAGGGGCTACACGATCGTGATGGTGGAACAGAATTTCCGGTTTGCCGCGCCGCTGGCGGACCGGTTCTACGTGATGGAGCATGGCCAGATCGTCGAGACCTTCGCTGCATCCGAACTGAACGCCAAGATGCCGGTGCTGACCGAGCTGCTGGGCGTGTGACAGGCAGGGATTCCATGCCGCCCCCGGGCGGCCCATAACCATGTGAACAAGTAACGGAGACGACAAATGAAAACGATTATGCAGCGCAAAGCCATCGCCACTGCCGCCGCGATCTGCGCCATCGGCCTGTCCGGTGCCGCGTCCGCCCAGGTGTCCGGCGATACGATCAAGATCGGTTTCATCACCGACATGTCCGGCCTGTACACGGATATCGACGGCGCCGGCGGCGCCGAGGCGATCAAGATGGCGATCGCGGATGCCGGCACGGTCATCGCGGGCAAGAAAGTCGAATTCATCTCCGCCGACCACCAGAACAAGGCGGACATCGCGGCGTCCAAGGCGCGTGAATGGTTCGACCAGCAGGGCGTGGACATGCTGATCGGCGGCACCAACTCCGGCGCCAACCTGGCGATGGCCAAGGTGGCCGCCGAGAAGAAAAAGATCTTTGTCTCGATCGGCGCCGGCTCGTCGCGCCTGACCAACGAGGAATGCACGCCCTACACGGTGCACTATGCCTACGACACGGTGGCGCTGGCCCGCGGTACCGGCGGGGCGATCGTCAAGCAGGGCGGCAAGGACTGGTACTTCATGACGGCCGACTATGCATTCGGCCAGTCGCTCGAGACGGATACCGCGGCGGTCGTGAAGACCGGCGGCGGGCGCGTGCTGGGCTCCGTAAAGCATCCGCTGTCGGCATCGGACTTTTCGTCCTTCCTGCTGCAGGCGCAGGCCTCGAAGGCGCAGATCCTGGGCCTGGCGAACGCGGGCGGCGATGCGATCAATTCAATCAAGGCCGCCAACGAGTTCGGCATCTCGAAGAAGATGAAGCTGGCCGGCCTGCTGATCTTCATCAACGACATCCACTCGCTGGGCCTGAACACCACGCAGGGCATGTACCTGACGGACGGCTGGTACTGGGACCTGAACGCCGACACGCGCGCCTGGTCCAAGCGCTACTTTGCCAAGATGAAGAAAGAGCCGTCGATGCTGCAGGCGGCCGACTATTCGGCGGCATCGAATTACCTGAAAGCCGTCAAGGCGGTCGGCAACGACGATTCCGACAAGGTGATGGCCTACCTGAAGAAAACCCCGATCAACGACATGTTCACCAAGAACGGCGTGATCCGTCCGGACGGCCGCATGGTGCACGACATGTACCTGATGGAAGTGAAGAAGCCGGCCGAGTCGAAGTACCCGTGGGATTACTACAAGGTGGTGGCCACGATCCCGGGCGAACAGGCGTACATGACAAAGGCCGAGACCCGGTGCGCATTGTGGAAGTAGGGCGGCGCAGCGCGGCCTGAACGTGCCGGCGGCGTATGGCCGGCACGTTCAGGCCGTCCGCCGTCTTGCCCGCGTCGTGCCGGACAGGCGTGTCCACCGTGTCACGTGCGATCGTGTCGCGTGGAGCGCCTGGCGCGCTGGCGCCGCATCCGGCGCCAGCGCGCAGCGTTCTTGATGATGTCTCCAGTACTCGCCCAGGTGACTGGCCAGCCCGGATAGTGCGGCATGGTCCGGTCTTGTCCGGTTTTCGGCCTTGTTCGCAGCCTCACTCGCAGTGCCACTCGCAGTACGACTGTTTCACCGCGCAGTTTCACCATACAGTTTCACTATTCTCCGGGAGACGAGATCCATGGAAATTTTCGGCGTTCCGCTGCCAGCCATGATGAGCCAGCTGCTGCTGGGCCTCGTCAACGGCTCGTTCTACGCGATGCTGTCGCTTGGCCTGGCCATTATTTTCGGCTTGTTAAACGTCATTAATTTCTCGCACGGTGCGATGTACATGATGGGCGCCTTCCTTGCCTGGATGGGCATGTCGTACCTGGGCATGAGCTACTGGACGATGCTGATCGCCGCACCCATCGCCGTCGGCATCCTCGGCATCGTCATTGAAAAAACCATGCTGCGCTGGCTGTACAAGCTGGATCACCTGTACGGGCTGTTGCTGACGTTCGGCATCACGCTGGTGGTGGAAGGCATCTTCCGCTCGTTCTACGGCGTGTCCGGCCAGCCGTTCGACACGCCCGAGCAGCTGCAGGGGGCGACCGACCTCGGCTTCATGATCCTGCCGAACTACCGCGGCTGGGTCGTCGTGGCGTCGCTGGTGGTCTGCTTTGCCACCTGGTTCGTCATCGAGAAAACCCGCCTGGGCGCCTACCTGCGTGCCGGCACGGAAAACCCGAAACTGGTGGAAGCCTTCGGCATCAACGTGCCGCTGATGGTGACGCTGACGTACGGCTTCGGCGTGGCGCTGGCCGGCTTTGCCGGCGTGCTGGCGGCACCGATCATCCAGGTTTCTCCACTGATGGGCTCGAACCTGATCATCGTCGTGTTCGCCGTGGTCGTGATCGGCGGCATGGGCTCGATCCTGGGCTCGATCGTGACCGGGCTGGGACTGGGGGTGATCGAAGGCCTGACGCGGGTGTTCTACCCGGAATTCTCCTCGACGGTGGTGTTCTTCGTGATGGTCATCGTGCTGCTGCTGCGTCCCGCCGGCCTGTTCGGCAAAGAGAAATGAGAGGCTATCCATGAACAAGCAAATCGGTTACGGACTGCTGCTGCTGGCGGCACTGGCGGCACCGTTCGTCGGCTATCCGGTGTTCCTGATGAAGTTGCTGTGCTTTACGCTGTTCGCCAGCGCCTTCAACCTGCTGCTCGGCTTTACTGGCCTGCTGTCGTTCGGCCACGCGGCCATTTTCGGGACGGCCGGCGACGTGGCCGGCAATGCGCTGAAGAACTGGGGCATGCCTGTCGAGCTCGGCATCCTGGCCGGCGTGGCCGGCGCGGCACTGGTGGGCGTGGTGATCGGCGGCCTGGCGATCCGCCGGTCCGGCATTTATTTCTCGATGATCACGCTGGCGCTGGCGCAGATGGTGTACTTCTTTGCGTTGCGCTACACCGGATTTACCGGTGGCGAGGACGGCCTGCAGGGCGTGCCGCGCGGCCGGCTACTGGGCACGATCGACCTGTCGAAGGACCTGACGCTGTACTTTGTCGTGCTGGCCTTCGTGGTGGCAGCGTTCGCGCTGGTCGTGCGCACCGTCCACTCGCCGTTCGGCCAGGTGTTGCGAGCGATCAAGGAGAACGAACCGCGGGCGATCTCGCTGGGCTACGACGTGGACAAGTACAAGCTGATGGCGTTCGTGCTGTCCGCCGCGCTGGCCGGCCTGGCCGGAGCGCTGAAAACCGTGGTGCTGGGGTTTGAAACGCTGACCGACGTGCACTGGACGATGTCCGGCCTGGTGATCCTGATGACGCTGGTCGGCGGCATGGGCACGCTGGCCGGCCCGTTGCTGGGCGCCGTCATCATCATCGCGCTGGAGAACAAGCTGGGCGATTTCGGCACGGCGATGGCCAGCGGCACCGGCATCGAATGGTTCAACACGCTCGGTGAAGCCGTCAGCATGGTGACGGGCCTGATCTTCGTGGCCTGCGTGCTGCTGTTCCGGCGCGGCATCATCGGCGAGATCGTGGCGGCACTGGGGAGGAAAAAACCGGCGTGAGGCACGGATACGACGCCGGAGTTTTCCGGCGTTGTTGTTTGTGGAGGCGGCTCCGTGACGCCATTGGCACGAGCAATCCCTTGGCAGCAGCAACCCATTGGCACCAGCAATCCCATTGACTCCAGAAGAGGAAGACATGCAGATGACGACAACCAGAACCGCGATCGCCCTAGCCGTGGCATTGCTGCTCGGCGCCTGTGGCGGCGATGATGACGACGACGAACCGGAAGTGCTGAACCAGAAACCGGTGTACCTCGGCACCGTTGCCTCCACCAGCTATGACGGCACGACCGACGACCTGCTGACAGGGGGCCTGGGCGCCACCGGCCTGGCCGCCGCCGCGCCGCCGGCCTACAACGATACGGCCAATCCCACGGCGCGTGAATTGCGCCGCAATGCGATCTTTGCCAACTACCGGGCAGTGCTCGATATCGCCGCGAACAGCGGGTACGGCACGCTGTACGGTCCGAACGTCAACGCCGCCAATGTGGCCACCAACGGCAGCGGCATGGTGGCCGGCACCGAATACCTCGCGTACGCGGACGACGGCACGGGTCGGCAGAACGTGACGCTGATGGTACAGGTGCCGAACGGGTTCGACCCCGTCAACCCCTGCATCGTCACCGGCACGTCGAGCGGTTCACGCGGGATCTACGGTGCGATCGGCAGCGCGGGGGAGTGGGGCCTGAAGAACAATTGCGCCGTCGCCTACGCGGACAAGGGCAGCGGCACCGGCCTGTACGTGTTCGAGGACGACAGCGTCAACGGGCAGAACGGCGTGCGGGCATCGCGCGCGTCTGCCGGCAAGAACGCCCAGTTTGCACCGGACCTGAGCGATGCGCAGCGTGCCGCGTTTGCCGCGCAATACCCGGGCCGGGTGGCGTTCAAGCACGCGCACTCGCAGCAGAATCCGGAAAAGGACTGGGGCAAGGCCACGCTGCAGGCCATTGAATTCGCGCTTTATGTGCTCAACGAGAAGTACGGCGTCGTCGCCAGGGACAACACCAGCCGCCTGGTCCGGTTCACGCCGGCCAATACGCTGACGATCGCCTCGTCGATCTCGAACGGCGCCGGCGCGGCCTTGCTGGCGGCCGAGCAGGATACCAGCGGATTGATCGATGCCGTGGCGGCGACCGAACCGCAGGTCCAGCCGAACAAGGCCACCGGCTACACGGTGCGCCAGGCCGGTGCCAGCGTGCCATCGCAAGGCAAGCCGCTGCTCGACTACTCGAGCTATGCGGCGCTGTACCAGCCGTGCATCGCCGGCGGTACCACTGGTGCCGGCCGCTGCGCCTCGCTGGTGCAGAAGGGGCTGTTGAGCGGTGGTGACCTGGCCGCGCGCCAGGCCGATGCCAAGGCCAGGCTGAGGGCGTACGGCTGGACGGCGGACGCCGAACCGCTGCAGGCATCCCACGCACTCACGAACATCCTCGTCGCCGTGACGTACGTGAACGCGTACGGCAAGTTCTCGGTGACCGACAACGTCTGCGGGTTCAGCTGGGGTGCCGCCGACGCCACCGGGACGCCGGTTCCTTATACGGCCGCGGCGCGGGCGTCGAGTTTCGCTACCCAGAACGGCATCCTGGGTACGCCGATCTACGAGGATTCGGTGGGTGGCGCAAAGCTGTACAACCTCGGCGTGTCGCCATCCACCGGTGTCGAAGACCAGGCGCTCGACGGCTTCCTGTGCCTGCGTTCGCTGGCCACGGGCAGCGATGCCGTGACCGGGGCGGCATTGACCGGGGACCTGGCGGCGAAGAGTGCACGCGTGCGCGCCGGCATGGCCGAGGTGCAGGCCACGGGCAACCTGCACGGCAAGCCGGCGGTAATCGTGGCTGGCCGGGCCGACGCGCTGATCCCGGTGAACCATGCTTCGCGCGCCTATCTCGGACTGAATGCGGCGGCAGAAGGGTCTGCCAGCAAGCTGCGCTATATCGAGGTGACCAATGCCAACCATTTCGACAGCTTCTCGAACGCGTTGCCGACCCTGGTCGTGCCGTTGCACGTCTACCTGTTCCGCGCGCTCGATGCGGTGTATGCCAACCTGAAGAACAGTGCCGCGGCGCTGCCACCGTCACAGGTGGTGCACACGGTCACGCGGGCCAGTAACACGGTACCGATCACGGTGGCCAACCTGCCGGCGATTTCAGCGGCGCCGGCAGCCAATGCCATCACGGTCAGCGGTACGGTCGTAAACGTACCCGACTGAATTATTTATCGGCATAGTATCGACGTCGAAAGGCGGACCTGCACGGTCCGCTTTTTTTTGCCTGTCTCAGCGATGCGCGGTCAGAGTGCCGCCGCATAAATGGCGCGCGCATCGGCCCGGGTGACCTCGCGCGGGTTGTTTCCCAGCAGGCGTGTCTGCAGCATCGCCGCATCGGCAAGCCGGTCCAGGTCCGCTTCGGCGATGCCGACGCCACGCAAGGTGCGTTCGATGCCGGTCTGTTCCGCCAGCCGTTCCATGGCCACCGCCAGTGCCTCGCCGCCGTTTTCGGCCCGGCTGTCAGCGCCGCGTTGCGCTGGCGGCGCCACGATCGCCGCCAGTTCCGCGTAATGTTGCCCGGCCGCTGGTGCATTAAAACGCAGCACGTGCGGCAGCACGAGCGCATTGGACAGGCCGTGCGGCACGTGGAAGATGCCGCCGATCGGATAGGCGAGGGCGTGTACTGCGGCGACCGGGGCATTGGCAAATGCCTGCCCGGCCAGCAGCGCGCCGAGCAGCATGGCCTGCCGCGCTGCCAGGTTCGCGGCGCCGTCATTGCCGCCGGCACAGGCGATCGGCAGATTGTGTGCCAGCAGGCGCAATGCTTCGCGCGCCAGCATGTCCGACAACGGATTCTTTTTATGGCGGCTGGTGTAGGCCTCGATCGCATGGACCATCGCATCGATGCCGGTCGCTGCCGTCACCTGCGGCGGCAACCCGAGTGTGAGGGCCGCATCGAGAATGGCAAGATCGGCATACAGTTGCGGCGCCACCACGCCCATCTTCGTGGTGGCACCGGTGGTCACGATCGCGATGTTCGTGACTTCCGACCCGGTGCCAGCGGTAGTTGGCACCTGCACCAGTGGCAGGCGTTCGCCTTGCACGTTGCCGATGCCATAGGCCTCGGCCAGTGGCTGGTCGCTGCCGGCAAGCACCGCGATCAGCTTGGCGACATCCATCGAGCTGCCGCCGCCGAGCCCGACCACGATATCGGTATCGTGGTTGCGTGCGATGTCGACCGCGGCAAGCACCACGTGCTCGGGCGGATCCGCAATCACGTCGGCATATGTTTCCACGTGAAAACCGGCCTGCTCGAGGCTGGCGATCGGGGCGGCCGCCAGTCCGGTGCGAAGGAAGCCGGCATCCGTCACGACAAGGGCGCGCCGGACGTGGGGGAAGTGGAGACGGATGTGTTCACCGAGGCGGTCGGCGGCGCCGGCGGCGGAGACGATGTGGGACACGGTGCTGAAGGAAAAATCGTTCATGGCTTCTCCGTGGCGCTGGGTTATTCCTGCCTGGTCACTCCAGCATACACCAGCCGACAGGGAATGTTCTTCCGTACAATATCGGGTTCGACGGAATGAAAGGCGGTGCATGGTGCTGGATTTTGGAATGCTGGATTTTGCGGTTTTGGGCGTGGCGGCCTTCGCTGCGGGGTTGGTCGATGCAGTCGTAGGCGGGGGAGGGTTGATCCAGATCCCCGTGCTGTTTTCCATGTTCGGCAATACCGCACCGGCAACGCTGCTCGGTACCAGTAAGCTGGCCGGCATCTTCGGCACCGCTGCCGCAGCGGTCAATTACGCACGGCGCGTGTCGATAGCGTGGACAACGGCAGCGCCGGCGGCGTTTGCGGCCTTCCTGTTTGCTTTCTTCGGTGCCTACACGGTGACGAAGATTCCTGCCGATTTCATGCGTACGGTGCTGCCATTCGTGCTGATCGCGGTCGCGGTGTACACCTTCCGGCGCAAGGATCTGGGCAGTATCCATGCACCGCTGCACACCGGTTTGAAGGAGCGCCTGCTGGCGGTCGTGATCGGCGCCTGCATCGGTTTCTACGATGGCTTCTTTGGCCCGGGGACGGGCAGCTTCCTGGTATTCCTGTTCGTGCGGCTGTTCGGCTTCGACTTCCTGGGCGCGTCGGCCGTGGCCAAGGTGGTCAATGTCGCCTGCAACCTGTCTGCTCTGCTGTGGTTTGGCTACAGTGGCCACCTGCTGTGGCAGCTTGGCCTGATGATGGCGGTATGCCAGGTGGCCGGTTCGCTGATCGGTACGAAGCTGGCGATGCGGCACGGCAGCGGTTTTGTACGGCGCGTCTTCCTGGTGGTGGTGACGATCCTGATCGTCAAGACGTCATGGGACGCGTGGCAACGGTGGTGATTGTTCCACGTGAAACAGTCCACGCAAGCCCGGCACCGCCGGGCTTTTTTGTTTCACGTGGAACAAACGCTTGGCAATGCCGAGCGTTTGAACGCTGTACGCGTTTGCAATGCCAAGCGTTTGAATGCCGTCTGCGTTGGCAATGTGACGCGTTTGAAAATCGTATAAGTTTGCAATAGACGCCTCACAGC
>DASVVD010000794.1:0-6760 GCA_036386715.1 Pseudoduganella sp. | reverse complement strand
CAGCGCGGGGTCGGCATGGGGCTTGACCGTCACGTAGGCGGTATGGCGGGCCGGATCGGCGCGCCAGTCCTCGTAGGCCTGTGCCACCGGGTGCAGCGACGGCATAGCGCCCAGCCGCATGCCCAGCACGCCGGACAGGCCCAGCATCTGGCGCGCCGCCGGGTTGCCGGCCAACAGTTCGCCATCCGGCCCCACTACCACGATGCCGTCCCCGGCCTGCGACATCACCAGCCGGTTGACGGCCTGCTGCACGCCGATCTCGATGCCGCGCTGCACGGCCAGCTCCTCCTGGTTGATCAGCCGGGCCGCCATGCGGTTCACCACCAGCACGGCGGCAAAGAATGCCGCGCCGTACAGGCCGGCCTGCAGCACGGCCATGTCGGCGCCATCGGCCATGCCGCGCCAGATGCTTTCGCCCAGCATGAACAGCGATGCCAGCGCGGCCCAGAACAGCGCCAGCACCAGCGGCGCCAGGATCGCCGAGCCGGCCAGCGGGAACAGGTAGAGGATCGCCAGCCCGCTGCGCACGCCGCCGGCCGCTATATACAGGAGCGAGATCACCACCAGGTCGCAGGCGACCTGGGACAGCAGCTGCAGCAGGAAGCGGCGGCGCCACCGCGCGGCCATCAGCACGAACACGATCGCCAGGACCAGGTAGGCGGCGCAGGTTTGCGCGTACAGGAAATCGCCGGTGGAGCGCAGGCCGCGGTTGTCGAAGCTCAGGTAGACCAGCAGCACGAGCGCGATGACCACGCGCGTGCCGTTCAGGGTTTGCAGCGAGCGCCAGAAGGTGTCGCGCGACGCCGGGGACAAGGGCGGCAGCGGGCGGGCCTGGTCAGGCATGTGCGCCGCCCATCAGCGGCACCGGGCGGGCCGCACATCGACCCGGCGCCGGCTCATTGCAGCGGCGCGTGGGCCGGGCTGCAGTAATCCCGGCCGCCGGCTGGCACGTTTTCCGATGCCGGGTAATACACGCCGCATTGGGCGCAGCACAGCATGGCCTCGGGCGGCGCCACCTGCTTCACGGCAGACGATCGCGGTGGCGGCTGCGGCGGTGGCGGCTGCCGGCGCTGCGACTGCTTGACCTTGGAACGGATGGCGAAATACACCAGCAGCGCGAGCGCCACCCAGAACAGAAAACGTGTCATGCGAAACCTCGGTGTAGCACTACTTCCAGGACAAAACGGCTGCCGACATACGCCAGCAGCAGCGTGGCGAAGCCCGCCAGCGTAAACGACAGCGCCGTCTTGCCGCGCCAGCCGCGGAAGTGGCGGCCGGCCAGCAGCGCCGCGAACAGGATCCACGACAGCAGCGTGAAGACGGATTTATGGTCCCACTTGAGGGCCTGGCCGAACAGCTGCTCGGAAAAGACGATGCCGGACAGGACGGTCAGGCTGAGCAGCGCGAAGCCGAAGCCGATCAGGCGGAACAGCAGCTTTTCCATCGTCAGCAGTGCCGGCAGCTGGTCGAGCGCGGCCGACAGGAACGTGACCTGCTCGGAGCGGGTGTGCAGGCGCGACTCCTGCAGTGCCATCAGCACCGCATGGAACGCGGCGATCGTGAGCGTGCTGTAGGCCAGCGTGGCGATAGCGATGTGCCAGCCGAACATCGGCGAGCGCCCCTCCAGCGCGATCAGCGCGCCGGGGAACAGCGCCTGCAGCGCGCACGCGAGGGCGGCGCACGGCATCACCATGCGGCGCAGGCCGTCGAGCGCGAAATTGCGGTTTTCGATCCAGTAGGCACCCACCGAGATCCACAGCGCCGACGACAGCATCGCGGCAAAGCCGAGCCGCAGCGAGCCCGGCACCACCACATCCATCCACAGCCCGGCGCCATGCACCAGCCAGGCCAGCGCCGTGAGGGCGGCAATCGGCCTGGCCTTCGCGGCAGGCAACACGGCGCACACAATATATAGCAGCGCGGCTGCGATCAGGAGAATGGTCTGCATCCGCGCAGTTTACACTAACGCGGCCATGCCGGCCGGAGGGCTAAACCCGGCAAAACCCGGCAAAACCCGGGACAGTCCCCTGTTTTGAGGAAATTTCTTCAAAACAGGGGTGGTACGGCGCACCGGCTGTCCCGGGTTTTTCGGTTTCTGGTTTCTAATCGATGGCGGCGATGCGCAGCTCGTCGTTGTGGTGCCGCTGCTGCTCTTCCATCACCAGCTGGCCCAGCTCGCGCTTGAGGGCGTTGAAGTCGGCGGCGGCCGGGTCGCGCAGCCGCGGCAGGTCGACCAGGATGTCACGCTTGATCGTGCCGGGGCGGTAGGTCATCACCACGATGCGGTCGGCGAGATAAATCGCTTCCTCGATCGAATGCGTGACGAAGATGATGGTTTTCCTCAGCTCGGACCAGATGCGCAGCAGCTCGTCCTGCAGGTTGCGGCGCGTGAGCGCGTCGAGGGCGCCGAACGGTTCGTCCATCAGCATGATCGGCGAATCGAGCGCCAGCACGCGGGCGATCGCCACGCGCTGGCGCATGCCGCCGGAGAGGTCCTTCGGGTAGCGCTGCCGGAAATCGGCCAGCGACAGCATCGCCAGCAGCTTGTCGACGGTGGCGCGGATCCGGTCCTTCGACTGGCCCTTGATCTCGAGGCCGAAGGCGATATTGTCCTCCACCGTCATCCACGGGAACAGCGCGTATTCCTGGAATACCATGCCGCGCTCCGGGCCCGGCGCGGCGACCAGCTGGCCATCGGCCATGATGCGGCCGGACGATGGCGGCGCAAAGCCGGCCACGGCGTTGAGCAGCGTCGACTTGCCGCAGCCGGAAGGGCCCAGCAGGCAGACGAACTGGCCGCGCGGGATCTCGAGATCGATGTCCTGCAGCGCCACGACCTCGCGCCCGCCCGTGGCGAACACCTTGCCAACACCGGCGATGGTGATGTGCGCATCGCCCGCCCCCATGCTGTCATCGACACTTTTATCGACACCTTTATCAACGCTCATGCCGGTCAGTTCTCCAGGCCGCGGTGCCAGCGCAGCAGGTGGTTGTTCAGGCGGTTCACGCCCACGTCGATGGCCAGCCCGATCACGCCGATGGTGAACATGCCGGCAATGATCTTGTCGGACCAGAAGTACTCGCGCGCCTCGGTGATGCGGAAGCCCAATCCATTACTCACGGCGATCATCTCGGCCACGATGACGACGATGAACGCGGTGCCGATGCCGATCCGCACGCCGGACAGGATGTACGGCACGGCCGCCGGCAGCATCACGCGCAGGAACATGGTGCTGCCCGAGGCGCCCAGGTTGCGCGCCGCGCGGATATAGATGCCGTCCACCTGGCGCACGCCGGCGATGGTGTTCATCAGCACCGGAAAGAACGCGCCCAGCGCGATCAGGAAGATGGCCGGCGGGTTGCCGAGCCCGAACCACAGGATCGACAGCGGGATGTAGGCGATCGGCGGGATCGGCCGCAGCAGCTGCACCAGGGGATTGAGCCACGCATACACGCGCGGGCTGGCCCCCATCGACAGCCCGATCGGCAGCGCCAGCCCGGCGCCGATCAGGAAACCGACCACCACTCTATACAGAGAGCCGAGCGAATCGTGGATCAGCTCACCGGAAAACGCCCAGGCCAGCCAGGATTGCGCGGCCGGGTCGTGCGGCTGCAGCGGCAGCAGGTATTCGACCCACTTCGTCACCACCGCCCAGGGCGACGGCAGCACCTGCGGATTGACCCAGCCCTGGCTCGATGCCAGCTGCCATACGGCGATCACGGCCACCGGCACCACCAGGCCGACACCCGCTTCGCGCCAGTCGATGCGCGCCATGCCGCCCCCTACTTGACGCCGACGCTCTTGCGCGCCTGCTCCAGCAGGTCGGTCTTCACCCAGTCCTTCGCCACCGGCGGGCGGCTCATGCGGCCGACGCCGGTCTTGACCATCACGTCGGTCGTGGTCTGGATATGCTCGACCGTGATGTCGTGCACATAGGGCGAATTGCCGATCGCGTCCTCGAAGTCGTCCTTGGTGATCTGCCCCTTGAACACCACCTCGCGCACGTATTTCTCGGCCACGGCCTTGTTGTCGATGAAGGTTCGGGTGGCTTCGACGAAGCAGCGCATGAACTTCTCGGCCACCGGCCGGCGCTCCTTGTAGAACTTCTCGGTCATCACCATGGTGCGCACCGGTTCGCCGATCGGCGTGTTGTAAGGCTTCATGATCTCGTTGCCGAAGCCCTTGTTGATGGCCTGCGAGGACTGCGGTTCGGACTGCATCATGGCGTCGATGTTCTTGCCCAGCAGTGCCTGGTTCAGGTCGGCATAGGCCAGGAACACCAGCCGCACGTCCTTGCCCGGCTGGTCCGATGCGGTGAGTCCGGCCTGCTGCAGCTCGGCCAGCAGCAGCACTTCCTGGATGCCGCCGCGCGTGACGCCGACCCGCTTGCCTTTCAGCTCCCTGATCGACTTGAGGTTCAGGTCGCTGCGGCCGACCAGCCGGGCGCCGCCTTTCGCGAAGCCGGCCACCACGTAGATCGGCGCGCCGCCGGCACGGCCGGAGATCGCCGCCTCGGATGCCGTGGCACCCACGTCGAGTTCGCCGGCGATGATGGCCTGCATCACGTCCAGCCCCTTGGCGAACACATGTTCCTCGACCTTGATGCCGCATTTCGGCGCGATCTCCTTGATATAGGAGACGGCGCCGTAATGGGCGAACTTCAGGTTGCCTAGCCGGACCACTTCCTGCGCCTGCGCCGCGCCATGCATCGTGCCGACCATCGTGCCGAGCGCCAGCACTGCATTGAGTACCATCGACTTCAACTTCATGCCCACTCCTCGCGTGAAAAAGAAATGACCAGGCCGCAAGCGGGCCCGACGGACTGCCGGGCAATCATACCCCGGCCGCCGACGTGAATGAATGGCAATATGGTCCCGTCGGGCAAAGTGGCGCCAAAACGCCCTGCACCGTGATTTTTTTGTAACGATACGGGTGCGGCTTCGCTGGCGGCCTACCGGGTGTGCTCGCGCACCCTGGCCAGCCGTTCCGCCGTGGCCGGGTGGCTGGCCAGATAGGCCGGCACCACCCTGCCGCTCTTTTCCAGCGCGCCAAGCGACGTGAACACGCGTTCCAGGTGCGCCAGCGGCAGGCCGTTCCGCTCCAGCAGCGCCACCGCGTAATCGTCCGCTTCGGTTTCGGCCGCGCGCGAGTAACGCATGTCGAGCGCCAGCGCGGGCAGGCCGGCGATCAGCGAACTGGCGTCGCCATAGACCAGCATGCCGGCGGCGGCGACGACGGCGCCCTGCACCAGCCGCTGCGTCAGGTGCCGCTCGTGCAGGTGCCCGAGCTCGTGGGCCAGCGTGGCAAGCACCGCACCGTCGTCCTGCAGCAGGTCCACCATCTCGTCGGTCAGCACGATGTCGCCGGACGGCAGCGCGAACGCATTCGGGCCGATCCGGCTCTTGCGGAACACGATGCGCCATTCGGGCACGGGCCCGCTGGTCGCTTCGGGCGGCACCAGCCGCGCAAAGCGGGCCGTCAACGCATCGCGGCGCGCTTGCGGCAGCCGGCTGGGCGCGAACACGTGCCGGTCCAGCAAGGCCAGCGTGCCCTGCCCCATCTGCCGCTCCACCGCTACCGGCAGGTTGCGCGCCACCAGCCGGGCGCCGGCCGGCAGTACCACCAGGTAGCCCAGCGACAGCACCCCCACCGTCATGCACAGCGCCACCAGCGTGCCGCGCCAGCTTTGCTGGGCCCGCACCACCGGGCTGTCGCGATGGCCGGTCGCCTGCAGCAGCGCATCGAGCCCCGCCTGGTCATCCGCTTCGAAGGTGGCCTCGTCGGGGAACGTGAGCTTGCGCGGTGCGCGGGCAATGCGCTCGGCCACCCGCATCTGCGACAGCGGCGTGCTGCGCGCCACGTCGCCGGCGAGATGCACTTCGTCGGCATGCACGCTCAATGCCACGCGGTGCACGCGCGAGGTGATGCCGTCGAAGTAGCTGCCGGTCAGCGCAGGGGGCGGTACATCGTGCATTACGGCTCCCTTTACAGGCCCAGGTCGAAGCCGCCCAGGTCGGCGGCACCGTCGCCCACGGCGCCGATCTCGGCGCGCTGGCCGGCCGCGATGTCATCGAGGCTGCCGTTCACGGCCAGCGACATGCATGCCAGGCGGTACTTCAACAGGCGCACGGTGGCGAACGGGATGTACAGGCCCAGCGTGAAGACGATCGCCAGCATGTTGGTGAGGAAGAGGAAGGCAATGCGCCGGGCCCGCATCGCCGAATGGAAGCGGTGCCCGCCCAGCTGCGTATGGTTCCAGACCAGGTTCTGCAGCAGCGCCACGAACACCGCCATGGCACTCAGCAGATAGGGGTAAACCACCAGCACGATGAACAGGACGATCAGGCCACGCGTCAGCGGATTCGACTGCGGCACCATGCCGGCCAGCACGGCCATGACGGCGGCCGGCAGTGCGACGCCAACGCCCAGCAGCAGCAGGTAGCGCCTGTAGAAGGCGCCCACCGTGGCATCGAACGAGAACGGCACGCTGCCGTAGCGGGCTTGCGTGTGCTGGAAGCGCTTGATGCGCTGGTGGACGAACGGGTACAGCAGGCCCAGGGTCAGCACGCACAGCAGCGGCAGCGCCAGGTAGTGGAAATAAGCGCCCTTCACGCTGCCGTCGAAGCCGAAGCGGATGCCGCGATAGCTGCTGTTGAACAGGGCGAACTGGTGGCTTTTCCAGATCAGCCACGGCATCACCGCCATCAGCACGGCCAGCATGCACAGGCCGGCGACCGGCGATGCCTGCAGGGCCACGTT
>DASVVD010000793.1:0-2094 GCA_036386715.1 Pseudoduganella sp. | reverse complement strand
ACCTCGGCCAGAGCATGCGGCTGATGGTGGGCCTGCCGGAGTACGACACCTACGTGTCGCACTGCCAGGCCACGCACCCCGACCAGCCGGTGATGAGCTACGAGGAGTTCTTCAAGGAGCGCCAGGAGGCCCGCTACGGCGGCGCCGGCAAGCGCGGCGGCTGCTGCTGAAGCAGCGGAAGTCACGATCACCGGTGACGATGGACGGCCCGGTCGCGCAAGCGGCCGGGCCGTTTGGCTTGTGGCGGACGGCAGGCATGGCGGGCGTGGCACGCGTGGCAGGGTGACAATTGGAGAGACTTCCAACCCGGTAGTACTCCTATACTGCGCCTTTGCCACCCTGCCCTTCGCCATGCGCCACCTCCTGCTTGCCCTGTCCTTCTGCGCGGTAACCGCCGCGCAGGCCGCCGATACCTACACCTTCCCGCTGCAGCCAGGTCCCCATGCCGTGGGCCTGCAGGTCAAGCAGCAGTACGACCGCTCGCGCGTGTACAAGACACGCGTATCGCTCGTCACCGGCAAGCCGACCAGCGGCGAACGCGCGCGGCCGATGCAGATGCTGGTCTGGTATCCGGCGGCGCGCGGGGGCAGGCCCGTTACCTTCCGTGACTACTACGCTACCGGGGCCACCGAGGCGAACCTGACGCTCGATCCCGCCACCGTGCGCCGGGTCACGGACACCCGGCTTGCCGAGCTGACGCAAGGCTGGCCGGCGGGCGCGCAGGCGCTGGCGCGGCCGATGTGGGCGGTGCGCGACGCTCCGGCGCAAGCGGGCAGGTTCCCCGTGGTGATCTACGCGCCGAGCTACAGCGCCAGCGCGGCGGAAAATGCCGACCTGTGCGAATACCTGGCGAGCCATGGCTATATCGTGCTCGCCAGTGCCTCGCAGGGCGCCCGCCAGCGGACGATGACGACGGACGCGGAAGGCGTGGAGACCCAGGCGGCCGACATCGGCTGGCTGATTTCCCAGGCCAGCGCGTTGCCCAATGCCGACGTCGACCGGCTGGCGGTGGCCGGCTTCAGCTGGGGCGGGCTGGCCAACGTGGTCGCGGCCGCGCAGGACGACCGCATCAAGGCCCTCGTCAGCCTGGATGGCTCGGTGCGCTATTTTCCCCAACTGGTCGATGGCGGCAAGGCGGCGATCGAGCATGTAGTGCCGGCACGGCTGGCGGTACCGATGCTGTTCGTGGCGCAGCGGCCCGCCTCGATCGAAAAGCTGAACCGGGGCGGCAAGAGCACGGACTTCAGCCTGCTGAACCGCATGATCTATGCCGATATGTATGTGGTGACGATGCATCCGCTAGTGCACGGTCATTTTGCCGCGGATGGCCTGCACCTGGCACGCGACGCGGAATTCGAGGAATACAGCCGCGACGAAGTCACGCAGGCGTATGGCTGGACGGCGCGCTATGTGCGCGGGTTCCTCGACGGTTACCTGAAGGACGATGCAGCAGCACGCACGTTCATGGCGAACCAGCCCGCCGCGAACGGCGTGCCGAAACACATGGCATCGCTCGAGGCGCGGCGCGGCAGCGGCGTGCCGCCCACGCAGGAAAACTTTGTCGCGCAGCTGGCAGCCCGGGGCTTCGACAAGGCGGCAACGATCCACGCAGAGCTGAAGGCGCAGGGCGCCACCTTCAAGCTCGAACCGGACGGCATCAACAGCTGGGGCTACGAGTTGCAGCGCGACGGGATGATGGCGGAATCGGTGGCCATCTTCCGCTTCGGCACGCAGCTGTATCCACAGGATGCCAACCTGTACGACAGCCTGGGCGAGGCGCAGGCCAAGGCCGGCCAGCGGGAGGAAGCGATCGGGAATTACCGCCACTCGCTGATGCTGAATCCGAAGAATGCCAATGCTGCCGAACAGCTGAAAGTATTGGGCGCGCCACCGGCAGCGCCTTGACGCACCGGCGTACGGCAATGGGCGCGTCCTGTTCCCGTACGTCGTTTTTTGGCGCTGTCACCGGAGGTTGTTGGAAGCGCTCCCGTATCGCAGGCCCGGGCCAGCCTTTCAGCAGCACCTCGCGCCAAGGGCAACTCTCAGCAAGTCCAGCGGTGCAGCGATCCGATTGCCCTCCAGCGCATGACGCCA
>DASVVD010000792.1:0-3175 GCA_036386715.1 Pseudoduganella sp. | reverse complement strand
GGCGCAGCGGCGGCCGCCCAGGCCCGGGACCATACGCTGATCCTGGTGCGGCCGGATGCCATCGCTTCGCGTAAAGCACACATGCTGCTCGACTGGCTGCCGGCACACGGGTTTCGTTTGTCGGCTTGCGTTGCGCTGTCGATTGACCGGCACCAGGTACGTTCGTTATGGCAATACCAATGGAATGCGGCGCCGCGCGAATACCGGGATGCCTGCGATGCATTGATGGACGCATGCCCCTCGCTGTTACTCGTGATTGCAAACGAAGCCCCGTTGCAGGAAGCGGCCAGCCTGCGCTTTTCCAGGCTCATGGGGGCCGCCGACCCGGCCATGCGGTGCCCGCATGATTTGCGCGTGCTGCCGGGCCAGCCATCGCGCATGCCCAGCCTGCTGCATGCACCGGACGAGGCGGCCGACTTCGTTCGCGAGATCGCCATCCTCCTGCCAGAGCGGCAGCGCAAGGCGCTGTTCGCCGGGATGCTGGGCGGGACCGCCATGCCGGTCGCGGAAGCGCAGGCTGAAGTATCGGCGTTGTATGGCCGGGTGGCGGAGCATTCGCTCGATTTGCATGGGGCGTTGGCACGGGTTGCCGCCGCCGTCGATACCGTGGCGGCGTCGAATACGGAAGGCAGGCAGGTGCTGCTTGACCATCCGCCGCGCGAAGGCAAGGCCCGGCCGGATGCCTTCGCTGCAGACCAGGGCGTGCTGATCGATCAGCGATTCGGCTCACCGATTCCCGGTGGCCTGACCGAGATTGCGGACAAGGCAACGCTGTATGCGATCGATACCTGCTTTCGCGAAGGCTGGGAAGATCTCGTGGCGATGGCCGGCGATGCGGCAACCGGGCTGGCCTTCGGGCACTCGATGATGCTGGTCAAGCCTGATGCGCTCGTGTCGCACCGGCTCGATGTGGTGCTGGACTGGTTGCCCCGCCACGACTTCGAAGTGGTTGCCGGCATCCCGGTAACGGTTTCCCCCGACCAGGCAAAGGCGTTGTGGCGCTACCAGTTCAACTGCGCGCCGCGCATCCGCAAGGATGCCTACATGGCTTTGTTCGAGGCATCCCCGTCCCTGCTGCTGGTGGTGCGCTCCACGCAGGATCCCCACGTGTCGGCCGCGAAGCGCCTGGCCAATCTCAAGGGGCCGGCCGATCCGTCGCTGCAACGGGCGGACAACCTGCGGGCATGGCTCGGCAACGTTACCCACCTGCTCAGCTTCGTGCACGCCGCCGACGAGCCGGCCGACCTGGTGCGCGAACTGGCCATCCTGCTGCCGACGGCGCAGCGCAAGGCGGTTCATGCACGGATGTCCGATGGCGTGGGCATTCCTGTCCGGGAACTGCGGGCGATAGCGGCTGGAATCTGCCAGGACATGCCGCGCCATTCGCTGGCACTGCCGGAGGCGGTCGCACGCATCGAGAAGCTGGCGCTGGCCGCTGCCGGCATGAGCGCGGCGGACCGCGAGACTGTCGCTGCGTTCTGCGAACGGGTGGGGACCGGCGCCGCAGCCGATTGGAGAGTGCTGTTCGACTTGCTCGATGACCGTGGCATCCGGTACGACCGGTGGGACCGGATCACGATCGCCGCGCATACGTCCGACGTCGTCGAGCCGCACTTGGAACCGCTGCTTCCTGGCGCTGTTCCGCTCACGGACCATGCCTGAAGAAATCCGCCACGGCGGTACCTTGCCCGGCTTTCCTCAAGCCTCCAGAACCCCCGCCTTGCCATCCTCCACCGCGAACCTGGCCAGCGTCTGCACGCCACTGGCCTTGTCGCGCACATCGTCGAGCCCCTGGAACAGCACCGACGTGCGCTCGGGCGTGAGCTCCATCAGCATGTAGCCGCGCCGGTCGCTGCGCCCGTACCTGATGTGCGGGTTCATCGCCACGTACTGCGCCGTGCGCTCCTGCGGCCGCGAACTCGACGTGACCGAGGTGCCGCAGAATTCGGTGGCCACCACCGGATTGCCGGCGGAGTGCGGCCGGGTCGGATCGCGCCGCAGCTCGGCTGCATAGAAGGTGTGCACGTCGCCGGACAGTACCAGCGGATTGGCGGCGCCGCTCGCGCGCACGGCATCGAGCAGCCGCTGGCGCGCCGCGGGATAACCGTCCCAGCCGTCGGTCCAGAACCGGCCGTCGCTGGCCCGGCGGATCTCCACCTGCGACGACTGCGCCATCAGTGTCTGCTGCGCCAGCACGTTCCAGCGCGCCCTGGAGCTTTTCAGGCCATTCTGCAGCCAGGTTTCCTGCGCGGTCCCCAGCATCGTGCGCCTGCCGTCCGCCAGCATGGCGCAGGCGTTGCGGTAGACCGAGTTCGAGCCGCCCCGGTTCGGCCGCGGGCAGGCCTGCGGCGAGCGGTACTGGCGGTTGTCCAGCACGTGGAAGCGCGCCAGCGTTCCCCAGTCGTAGCGCCCGAACATGCGCACGTTCCTGAAACCGCTGGCGGCAAGGCGCAGCGGCTGGTGCTCGCAGTAGGCCTGGTAGGCGGCCGCGCGGCGCGCCGCGAATCCGGGCGTCAGCAATTCATCCCGCAGGCCACCGTAGTCGTTCGCCACCTCGTGGTCGTCCCACGTCATGATCCAGGGCGCCACATGGTGCGCGGCCTGCAGGTCGCGGTCGCTCTTGTACTGCGCATAGCGGGCGCGGTACTGGTCCAGGGTAAAACTCTCGTCGCGGCGCACGGCGCGCCCGGGGTGCTCCAGCGCGTACTGTCCCCACTCGTAGATATAGTCGCCGAGGAAGGCCACCAGGTCCGGCGCGGCCTGCGCCAGGTGGCGCTGCGCCGCGTAGTGGCCGAATTCCCAGTGCTGGCACGACGCCACCGCCAGCTTGAGGGAACGGGGCAGGGTACCGGGTGCCGGCGCGGTGCGCGTGCGTGCCACGGGGCTGGTGGCATCGCCCAGCATGAAGCGGTACCAGTACCACCGATCCGGCCGCAGCCCTTTCACGTCCACGTGCACGCTGTGCGCCAGGGCCGGATTGGCGGTGGCGGTGCCGCGGGCGGCAATGCGCCGGAACGCCTCGTCCTCGGCAATCTCCCAGCGCACCGCGAAGGCAACCGGCGGCGTGGAGCGCGCATCGAGTGGATCGAACAGGATGCGCGTCCACAGCACCACGCTGTCGGGCAGCGGCGCGCCCGAGGCGACACCCAGCGTGAAGGGATACGGCGCGTTGCGC
>DASVVD010000791.1:0-5225 GCA_036386715.1 Pseudoduganella sp. | reverse complement strand
CGGTCGCCGTCGCGCACCAGCGCCGCCGCGGCCGCCCCGATCGCCTGTTTCGCGGCCGAGGTGTCCGCCCGCCCGGCGTACTGCCGCACGTGGCGCCCCTGCGGCGGGAGCACGGCGCCGCCGCGCACGCGCAGGGCGCGGCCGTCCGCGTCCAGGCGCACCACGTCGCGGCGCGCGGTGTCGCGCGTGACGCCATACAGCCGGCAGATATCCTCGATGCCGATGCGGTAATGCCGGCCGAGATAGTCGCAGATCGCATCGAGCCGCCGGGGCTGCGGGAGCGCACTCTCCGCGCTCATGCCCGGATCTCCAGGTACTCGCGCAGCGCGGCGATCACCAGGGCATGGTCTTCCTCCTGCGGCAGGCCGGACACGGTCACCGTGCCGATCGCGCCGGTGCCCCGGATGGTCAGCGGGAAGGCGCCGCCATGGGCCGCGAAATCGGTAGCGGCGGCACCGCTGGCGGCCTCGAAGGTCGTGCCCCTGCTGCGGTATCGCGTGCCCACGTGCCACGAACTGCGGCCGTAGCGCTGGACCACATTGTTCTTGCGGCGTATCCAGTCCGCATTGTCCGGCGAGGTCCCTGCCATCGCGTGGTGGAACAGGCAGTGGCCGTTGCGGGTGATGTCGACCGTGATGGCCACGCCGAGCGCGGCGGCCCGGTCGACCAGGAGCAGGCCGAGCTTCAGCGCGTCGCCGCTGGAGAAGGCGGTGAACTGCAATTGCTGCTCCTCGAGCGCGAGACCCTGCAGCAAGGTGGCATAGTCGTGCATGGGTGGCCTCCTTACGCGAAATCGATGGTGCGGCGCTCGCGGTGGCTGCGCAGTGCCAGTTCGATCACCCGTACCACATCCACCGCATCGTCCGCTGTCACGGGCACGTCGCTGCCTTGCGCGATGGCCTCATGGACCCCGCGATAGAACGATTCGTAGGCGCCGGGAATGGTCTCGACGACCCGCGACGCGCCGTCCGTCCCGGTGATGGTGGCGTAGCTGGCCGGGTCGTCATGGCCCCAGCCGGCGTCGCCTGGCCGCTTGCCCAGCTTCAGGGCGTCCTCCTGCGGATCGATGCCGTACTTGACGAAGCTGCCCTGCGTGCCATGCACCGCGTAGCGCGGGCCCGGAGCGCGCACCAGCGCGCCCGCATGCAGCATGCTCCTGCAGGCGCCATGGTCGAGCACCAGTTCGAAGGCATCCTCGACCTGGGCGCCCTGGCGCTGGACCGACAGGTGGGCCGTGACCGAGCGCGGCGTGCCGAACAGCTGCAGCGCCTGGTCGATCAGGTGCGAGCCCAGGTCCCACAGCACGCCGGCGCCCGGTTGCGCCTGTTCCTTCCAGCGCACTTTCACCTCGGGCGCATAGCGGTCGAAATGCGCGCGGTAAGTGTGGATAGCGCCCAGTTCACCCGAAGCCACCGCCTGGCGCACGGTGAGGAAATCACCGTCCCAGCGGCGGTTCTGATAGACGCTGAGCTTGAGGCCCCTTTCCCGCGCCAGGGCCACCAGCTCGTCGCCCTCGGCGGAAGACAGCACGAAGGGTTTGTCGACCACCACGTGCTTGCCGGCCCGGAGCGCGGCCCGGGCCAGCTCGAAGTGGCTGGCGTTCGGCGTGCACACCACCACCAGGGCAATGGCGGGATCGTCGAACATGGCCTGCGGCGTTTCGTCGAGCGACACGCCCGGATACGCCTGCAGTACATCCGGACTGGTGCGGCGGCTGGCGATGCGCGCCAGCAGGAGCCCCGGGATGGCGGCGATCATCGGCGCATGGAAAATCGAGCCGCCCAGGCCATAGCCGATCAAACCCACTGGGTACTGGTGCATGATCTGATCCTTTTGCTGCACGATTTGCTCCTTGGTCCGCATGATGTTCTGCATGATCTGCTCCTTGTAATCGATATCGCTTATAAGTGTAAGCGATTTGCGCGAGCTTGTATGGCAGTAAACGCTTGCTCCGATGCGTAAGCGGGAACGATCCGATGCACCGGGCAAGCGGTCGGGCCTTGAAATGGCGGGAAATCGTTCCATCATCGCCGATACGTCGTCGCTGGTGGACGAGTTGGCCGTGCCAGCCGGCAGGGTGTAACGGTTTCTCTGCCTATTAGCCGATGGCGGCCATGTCGGCCAGCCTTTAGTCTCGTGTCTCCACCATCACATGCGAGACAACATGCCCGCCATTCGGAAAATCCATAAAAAAATCGTCAATTTCGGCGTTGCCTGGGAAGGGCTCTTCGGCTACGTCCAGGGTGTCCAGGTCAAGGACACGATTATCCTGTCCGGCCAGCTCAGCCACGACAAGGACGGCGCCCTGGTTGCCCCGGCAACCCTGGACGCGGCGGGAAAACCCGTGAGCTTCGACCAGATGGAAGCGCAGATCCGCCAGACCTACCGCAATGCCATCGCCTTGCTGGCCGAATTCGGCGCCACGCTCGACGACGTGGTGGAAGAGACGCTGTATGTGCTCGATGTCGACGCGGCATTCACCGCGGGCGGAAAGGTCAGGAAGGAAATGTACGGCATCGACCAGCCGCAGTGCGCCAGCAACATCATCGGCATTTCCAGACTGGCTTTCCCTGCGCAGCTGGTGGAAATCACCTTCCGCGCCGTGGTAAACAGCGAAGCTTGATTTCGGCGCGGCGGCAGCGCGCCTGCCGTCACGCCCGGCCGGTATTTCGTCACACACGGGAAACCGCGCGATGGACTGTCCTTTACGATCCATCGCGTTCGCATTCTCATTGAGTGGCATATGCCTGGTCATCCCTGTCTGCCTGCCGCGCTTGCCGCGGCGATCTCCACAATCCTGGCCGGACTTGCCGCGCTGCCGCCCGACGCACGTGCCGAAGAGCCGGCAACCGCGATCGTCACAGTGACAGGCCGAAAGGCGCCCGTCACCAGGAAGATCGACAAGACTGTCCATGATGTGTCGAACCTGGCACGGGCGGCAAACGGCACCGCCCAGGACGTCCTGCAATCGACGCCCGAGGTATCGGTAGCGGCGGACGGGCAAATCTCGGTCAAGGGCAATACCCGGGTGACGGTGCTGGTGGACGGCAAGCCGACGGCGGCGATGTCGGGCGAGGAGCGGGCGGTGGCGCTGCAGACCATGAGCGGGACCGACATTGCCAGTGTCGAAGTCATCACCAATCCGTCCGCGGCGGTTGCCGGCAATGGCGGTGCGGTCGTCAATCTCTTGTTGAAGCGCAACCACAAGCCCGGCGCGCATGCGCAGTTGCGGGGCAGCGCCACCGACCAGGGCCTGTGGAACGCCGGCCTGTCGGGTGACGTGACACGCAAGAATCTCAGCGTGCAGGGCAGCCTGGCGTACCGCCGGGACGGCACCCGCAAGGTGCGCCGGTCGCAAGTCGACTGGCTCAATCCGGCCAGCGGCGAAACGGGGCAGACACTGCAGGTTTCGGAGGTCTTCATCCGGCGCATCGTCGAGAGCGCATCCCTCGGCATCGATTACAGCCTGGCCGATACGGATAGCCTGAGCCTGTCGGCGCGCCGCAACGAGCGGCGCTCGCGCCCGCTGTTCGACGTACTGAACGCGGTGCGTACCGGAGCGGAGGAAACCATCTTCCACCGCATCTCCTACGGTCCCAACGAACAGTCCGACGACAATGCCAGCCTGGGCTACAGCCACCAGGGCAACGGCACGGCATTCAAGGCAATGGTCCAGCGCAGCAACACGGTTGGCCTGGTCGACAAATCCTACCAGGACGTTTTCGTCGAACCGGACCGCGCCACCAGCGACAGTCGCGGCGCCACCAGGTCGGCACGCCGTCTCGACCAGGCCACGCTCGACTGGACCCGTCGGGTGGAACATGGGCAGTGGGGCATCGGACTTGACCTCCAGGACGAGGTCAACGACCTCGCCAACTACCAGGCCTTCGTCGATCCTTCGACCGGTGCCCAGACGCCCGACCAGGACACGACCAATCGCTATGCGGTGACGACAACGCTGGCCGCGGGCTACCTGACCGACCAGGTCAGGCATGGAAAATGGGAAATGCTGCTGGGCGGCCGGATCGAGCGCATGGCACTGCGGGTGAAAGGGGCCCAGGGCGCCATGCCCACAACGCACTGGCGTACATTCAATCCCAGCCTTCACGTGAAATATGCCGCCAGCGACAAGGCCGACATCACGTTCGGCTACCGCCGCAGTCTCCAGCGTCCGGATCCGCGTGACCTCAGTCCCTCGACAACTTATATCGATGCGCAAAACCTGAGCCGCGGCAATCCCGGCCTGCGGCCGCAGTCCGTGAGCGCATGGGAGCTCGGCACCGATGTCGAGGCGGCGGGCCTGAACGGCAGCGCCGGTGCCTTCTACCGCATCAGCCGCGATACGGTGGTCGATGCGCGCAGCTTCGCCGGCAATGTGCTGGTCACCTCGAAGCAGAATGGCGGGCGGGCGCGCTCGGCCGGCATGACGGGTTCCCTCGACTGGACACCCGATGCGAAGCTGCGCCTGGGCATCGATGGCAGCATCTGGCGCGCGATGCTGGCCACGCCCGACATGCATGGCCCTGTGCACCAGGATGGCATCTCGGGTTACCTGAAGTTCAGGGCGGCGCACAGTGCCGGGAACGACGACGTGTCGCTCGACGCGCAGCTCCAGGCCGCGGGTATCACGCCGTTGGGCCGGCACGGCTCGACCAGCAGCGTGAACCTCACGTGGAAGCACGCGTTCGACAGGACGCTTAGCCTGACGGTCAACGCCAACGATATGTTCGACGGTAGCCGGCGTACCTACCGCACCAATGCCAGCACTTTCCAACAGGCCGGCTTCGAGCACTTCGTGGCACGGCGCGTGTATGTGGGCCTGGTGAAGAGGATCGAGTAAAGCCGGCAGCTTGCAGACCGTATCGCGTGCGGTGCAGATGATCGATCTAGCCGATGCCTTCAGGCAGTGAAAACAAAAGGATGGCGGATACCATTATTGAACCGGCGTCGAATGAAGGGTTGAGCGCAAAAAATCCACAAATGCGCGTACCTTGGCTGATAGATGGCGGTTCTGAGGATACAGAATGGAAAATGGTCGCGAACGGCCGCCATGTGCTTGAAGCACTTCCACAAGGTCTCCACGCTTCACGGCGCTTGCGGCTGCGAAACGGTAGGTCTGGTACAGGCCACCGCCTGCATTGACCCACGCAACACAGCCAAGTGCATCATTGAGTATGCGCATGCGGCTCCGTACCGGATAATCCAATTCTTCCCCATTCGCACCC
>DASVVD010000790.1:0-5405 GCA_036386715.1 Pseudoduganella sp. | reverse complement strand
GGCGCCGGCAAGTCCACCCTGGTGAAAACGCTGACCGGCATCTACCAGCCGGATGAAGGCACCATCACCCTCAATGGCGAGCGCGTGTCGTTCGCCAACGCGCAGGATGCGATGCGCGCCGGCGTCACGGCGGTGCACCAGGAAAGCGTGATGTTCGACGAGCTCACCGTGGCCGAGAACATCTACGTGGGGCGCCAGCCGCAGAAAGGCGGCCGCATCGACTGGCGCCGCATCGAGCACGAGGCCGAGCAGCTGTTCGCGCGGCTCGAGGTACCGCTACCGGTGCGCACGAAAGTAAAAGACCTGTCGGTGGCCCAGCGCCACTTCGTGGAGATCGCCCGCGCGCTGTCGCAGGATGCCCGCGTGGTGATCCTCGACGAACCGACCGCCGCGCTATCGCAGCGCGAGATCGGCGAGCTGTATCGCATCATCAACCAGCTGAAGGCGGCCGGCACGGCCATCATCTTCATCACCCACAAGTTCGACGAGATCTATGCCGTGGGCGACCGCTACACGGTGCTGCGCGACGGCCAGTACATCACCGAAGGCGTGCTGGCCGATATCACCGAAGGCGAACTGGTCTCGCTGATGGTGGGCCGTGCCGTGAGCCAGGCCTACCCCAAGGCGGACGTGACGCCGGGCGAGACGCTGCTCGAAGTGAAGGGTTTCTGCCACCCCACCGAGTTCCAGGACGTCAGCTTTTCGCTCAGGAAGGGCGAGATCCTGGGCTTCTACGGCCTGGTGGGCGCCGGCCGCTCCGAAGTGATGCAGGCGATCTTCGGCCTGACGAAACCGGCCAGCGGCACCGTCACGATCGATGGCCGGCAGGTGAACATCGGCTGCGCCGCCGACGGCATTGCGCACGGCATCGCCTACGTGCCGGAAGACCGCCAGCACCAGGGCGCCCACCTGAGCATGCCGATCCTGCACAACATCACGCTGCCGATCCTGGACAAGATGGGCTGGTTCCTGCGCGGCGGCAAGGCAAAGCGCGAATCGCTGGCCGTGGCGCGGCTGTACAGCGAGCAGCTGGAACTGAAGGCGCACCACCTGCGCCAGAACGTTTCGGAACTCTCCGGCGGCAACCAGCAGAAGGTGGTGCTGGGCAAATGGCTGGCCACCAATCCGAAAGTGATCATTCTCGACGAGCCCACCAAGGGTATCGACATCGGCTCGAAGGCGGCGGTGCACCGCTTCGTCGGCGAGCTGGTGAAGCAGGGACTGTCGGTGATCCTGGTGTCGTCCGAACTGCCGGAAGTGCTGGGGCTGTCGGACCGCATCGTGGTGATGCACCAGGGGCGCGTGGAGCGCGAGTTCTCGCGGCTCGAGGCGACGCCGGAAAATGTCTGCGCGGCGGCCTCGGGCACCGTGCTGGAGGAAGCGGCATGAGGATGACGAGTTTGAAAGCGATGAAGCGTGAACTGCTGCTGGCCGCGTCGATCGTGGTGCTGGTCATTGGCGTGGGCGTGCGCGCGCCGGTGTTCGTCACCGGCGCCAGCCTGGCCAACCTGCTGACCGACAGCACGCTCTTGATCATGCTGGCGCTGGCGCAGATGCTGGTCATCGTCACGCGCGGCGTCGACCTGTCGGTGGCCTCGAACCTGGCCCTGTCGGGCATGGCGGCCGCCCTGCTCGCCGCGCACAACCCGGGCCTGCCGCTGCCGCTGATCGTGCTGGCCGCCGCGGCGCTCGGCCTGGTGCTGGGGCTCGTCAACGGCTACCTGATCGGCTACCTGGACCTGCCGGCGATCGTGGTCACGCTGGGCACGATGAGCGTGTACCGCGGCCTGGTGTTCGTGCTGTCCGGCGGCGCGTGGGTGTCGTCGCACCAGATGCCGGCCGATTTCATCGCCTTCCCGCTGACCAGGCTTCTCGGCGTGACGCACCTGGTGTGGATCGCCGCGCTGGCGGTGCTGGCCGCATGGTACCTGGCCAGCCACAGCCGCTTCGGCCGCGACCTGTACGCGGTGGGCAATGCCCCGTCGTGCGCCCGCTATGTCGGCATTCCGATGGCGAAGCGCCTGCTGTGGACATACGGCATTTCCGGCCTGGTGGCCGGCCTGTGCGGCTACCTGTGGGTGGCGCGCTATGCGGTGGCTTATACCGAGATCGCCTACGGCTTCGAATTCACCGTGATCGCCGCCTGCGTGATCGGCGGCATCAACATCGCCGGCGGCACGGGGTCCGTGGTCGGCGCGGTGCTCGGCGCGCTGTTCCTGGCGGTGATCGGCAATGCGCTGCCTGTGGTCAAGGTATCGCCGTTCTGGCAAAGCGCGCTGACCGGCGCCGTGATCCTGGTCGCCGTGCTGATCAACGCCCGCGACCGCAAGAAGGAAGGCCGGCAGATCCTGCCGCTGCACCTCGACAGCCACTCAACCCATCATCCTGCCAATCCGCCCGCCTCGCCCGTACGGAGTGCCGCGTGAATACCATGACCGCAACCACCGAACCACAAAGCACGCAGGAGAGCCCGGCACCTTCCGCCGGCGGCTCGCGCTACACGATCCTCGACCAGCCGCGCCTGGGGCTGAAGGGCATGCTGGGCAAGTGGGAAACCCTGCTCGCCGTGCTGCTGCTGCTGACCTTCGCCGTCAACGGCGCGCTGCTGCCGCACTTCCTCGATCCGTACAACCTGGCCGACGGCACGTTCAACTTCAGCGAGAAGGCCCTGATCGCGCTGCCGATGGCGCTGCTGATCATCTGCCGCGAGATCGACATCTCGGTGGCCGGCATCCTCGCGCTGTCCTCCGTGGCGATGGGCCTGGCGATGAATGCCGGTTTCCCGCCCGCCTCGCTGCTGTTCGTGGCGCTGGCGACCGGCGTTGCCTGCGGCACGCTGAACGGCGTGCTGGTCACGCGATTCGGCCTGCCGGCCATCGTGGTCACGATCGGCACCGTGTCGCTGTTCCGCGGACTGGCTTCCGTGGTGCTGGGCGACAAGGCCTTCACCGGCTACCCGCAGCTGATGACGGACTGGGGGCAAGGCTACTTCTTCGACTTCATCCCGCGCGAATTCGTGATCCTGCTGGTGTTCGCGGCGCTCTTCGCCTTCGTGCTGCACGCCACGCGCTGGGGCCGCCGCATCTACGCGATCGGCAACAACCCGGTCGCCGCGCGCTTCTCCGGCATCGAAGTGGACCGCTACCGCCTGGTGCTGTTCATGCTGACCGGCGCGATGGCCGGCCTGGCGGCCTTCCTGCTGACGGGCCGCATCGGCTCCACCCGCCCGAACATCGCCATGGGCTGGGAGCTCGAAGCGATCACGATGGTGATCCTGGGCGGCGTGAGCATCGCCGGCGGCGCCGGCACGATCGGCGGCGTGATGCTGGCCGTGCTGACGCTGGGGACCGTGACGTATGGCCTGTCGATGGCCAATATCCCGGGTATCTACATGACGATCGTGATCGGCCTGCTGCTGCTGGTGACGATCGCGCTGCCGCGGCTGCTGCGCGGGAAGAAGGTGGCAAAATGAGCTCGATTCAGGAAAACAGTTCGGCAATCATCGTCCTCGACATCGGCAAGACCAACGTCAAGCTGGCATTGATCGATGCTTCGGGCGAGCAGCTGGCCGAGCGCCGCAAGGCCAACACGGTGCTGCGCGACGGGCCGTATCCGCACCACGACACCGAAGGCATCTGGACCTGGATGCTGGACACGATGCACGACTTCGCGGCCATCGCGCCGGTGCGCGCGATCGTGCCGGTGACGCACGGCGCCACCGCGGCGCTGGTCGACGATGCTGGACTGGTGCTGCCGGTGCTCGACTACGAGTTCGAGCCGCCCGCGCAGCAGCGTTCCGACTACATCGCTCAACGGCCTGCGTATGACACGACGTATTCGCCGTCGCTGCCGGCCGGCCTGAACCTGGGGCGGCAGCTGGCCTGGCTGGCTTCCGCCTTCCCGGCCGACTTCGCGCGCACCAGTCATATCCTGATGTATCCGCAGTACTGGGCGTGGCGCCTTTCCGGCGTCGCTGCCGGCGAAGTGACGTCGCTCGGCTGCCATACGGACCTGTGGCAGCCTTCGCGCCAGCAGTATTCGCAGCTGGTCGAGACGATGGGCTGGAACCCGCTGATGCCGCCGCTGCGCAATGCGTGGGATGCGCTGGGGTCTGTACGCCCTGACCTGGTCGAACGCACCGGCCTGCCGGCCGATTGCCAGGTGATCTGCGGCATCCACGACAGCAATGCCTCGCTGCTGCGCCACCTCGATGCGCACGGCAGCCATGCGGCGCCACCGGCCGTGCTGTCGACCGGCACCTGGGTCATCGCCGCCCTGCCCGGCGGCCCGCTCGATGGCCTGCTGGAAGCGTCGGACATGCTGGCCAACTGCAGCGCGCTGGGCCAGCCGGTACCTTGCATCCGCTTCATGGGCGGCCGCGAATTCGGCGCGCTGGCGGGCACCGACGCGGCGCCGTGCGGCGTGGCCGACCTGCAGCAGATCATCGACCAGGGCTCCTACGCGCTGCCGGCGTTCGCCGAAGCCGGCGGCCCGTTCGCCGGGCGTACCGGCTCCGTCGTCGGCCCCGCCCTGCCGACCGACGCCGAACGCACCGCGCTGGCCACGCTGTACTGCGTGCTGATGAGCGACTGGTGCCTGACCGCGCTGGGCTCGGCGGGCGACATCATCGTCGAAGGCAGCTTCACCAACAACCCGCACTTCGCCCCGCTGCTCGCCGCCCTGCGCCGCGGCCAGCAGGTGACCGTGACCGACGACGCCAGCGGCACCACCTGCGGCGGCTGGATGCTGGCGCACTGGGGCAGCGCCCCCGCCACCCGCTCGCACACCGCCGACCCGATCGCGCTGCAAGGCTGGCCGCAATACCGCGAACGCTGGCTCGCGCAGGTGGGCTGAAAAACCACAGGGGACTGTCCCTCTTTTCTGGAAATATTTCCAAAAAAAGGGGACAGTCCCCTGTTGTGTTTTTGCGTCTTTTTCGCTGCCCATGTGGGGGCTTCACTCTCAAGACTGCCACCACTGCCAGCCAGTACTGTGACAAAGCGACTGGGGACAGTCCCTCTTTTCCGGAAATATTTCCAAAAAAAGGGGACAGTCCCCGATTTTTGGAAATATTACTGCGCGGGATTGGCCTTGTCGGCGACGGGCGCGCCGAAGTCCGGCGTGCCGTCGGGGCGCCAGGTGATGGCCTGGGCGCGGGTGTGCCGGTCGGGGTTGCGCAGCGGTTCGCCGGTGATGTCGCGGTAGTTGCGCGCGTGGTAGACGAGGATGTCGGTCTTGCCGTCCGGCGTGGTGGTGAACGCGTTGTGGCCGGGGCCGTACTGGCTGTTTTCCGCGCTGCTGGCGAGCACCGGCAAGGCGGACTTGGTCCATGACTTGCGGTCGAGCAGGTCGGCGCTGGCGGACGCCGTCAGCATGCCCAGCGCATAGTTGGCGTCGGTGGCGGC
>DASVVD010000789.1:0-3944 GCA_036386715.1 Pseudoduganella sp. | reverse complement strand
TCGTTACCGGGTACAAACGGGTACCGGAGCCGCCGGCCAGGATGATGCCTTTGCGCGAGGGAGGGGAATGGCTGCGGGACAGGTTCATGGCGCGCTTCCGGCTTCGACTTCGCGGTTGAAATAATTGGTTTCCACCCATTTCGCATAGGCGCCGGACTGCACGTCGGCCACCCAGTCCGGGTGATCGAGATACCACTGCACGGTCTTGCGAATGCCGGTCTCGAAGGTTTCCGAAGGTTTCCAGCCCAGTTCGCGTTCGAGCTTGCGCGCATCGATCGCGTAACGGCGGTCATGGCCCGGACGGTCTTTCACATAGGCGATCTGGGCACGGTAGCTGGTGCCGTCGGCCTTCGGCTTCAGGCCGTCGAGGATATCGCACAACGTATGGACCACCTCCAGGTTGGCCTTTTCGTTCCAGCCGCCCACGTTGTACACCTCGCCCGGCTTGCCATCCGCCAGCACGCGGCGGATCGCCGTGCAATGGTCGGAGACGTACAGCCAGTCGCGGATCTGCTGGCCATCGCCATAGATCGGCAGCGGCTTGCCTGCCTGCGCATTGGCGATCGCCAGGGGGATCAGCTTCTCGGGGAAATGGCAGGGGCCATAATTGTTCGAGCAATTCGTGGTCAGCGTCGGAAAACCATAGGTGTGGTGGTACGCACGCACCAGGTGATCGGATGCCGCCTTCGACGCCGAATACGGACTGTTCGGAGCATACGGCGTGGTTTCGGAAAAGGGCGCATCGGCAGGTCCCAGCGTGCCGTACACCTCGTCGGTCGACACGTGCAGGAAGCGGAACGCCGCCTGATCGGCATCGGCCAGCGCGCTCCAGTAAGCACGCGCCGCCTCGAGCAGCGCGAACGTGCCGTTGATGTTGGTGTTGATGAATTCCGCCGGGCCGTGGATCGAACGGTCGACATGGCTTTCGGCGGCGAAGTGCACGATCGCGCGCGGCTGGTGCTCGCGCAGCAGCGCCAGCACCTGTTCGCCGTCGCAGATGTCGCCGCGGACGAACACGTGGCGCGCGTCATCCTTCAGCGCCGCCAGGTTGTTCAGGTTGCCGGCATAGGTCAGCTTGTCGAAATTGAGCACCGGCTCGTCGGATTGCGCGAGCCAGTCCAGCACGAAGTTCGAGCCGATGAACCCGGCCCCGCCCGTCACGAAAATCATGTCTTGTCCTGTGCAGAATTAATCGGTTACAGGCGGTCATTGTAATCAAACTTTGCATGTTATCTTGCAGAAGTTGAAATGATCCTGCTTAGTCCGAACGGACCAATCACCTGTCATTAAGGGGTCATACCGTTTCGCTAATATGCAATTGGCAATATTCGATTCACTTCTTCAACATCGCAGGGATAACAATGAACTCACACGCTCCCACGCCGGGCCGCAAGACTGTGCTCGCCACCGCCCTGGCCAGTGTATTGACCACCTCCTTGGCCGGCCTTGCCGGGCCGGCGTTTGCCGCATCCGACATCGTCATCAGCCAGGTCTATGGTGGCGGCGGCAACAGCGGCGCCACGCTCAAGTCCGACTTCATCGAACTGTTCAACCGGAGTGAGGCGCCAGTCACGTTGTCGAACTGGAGCGTGCAATACGCCAGCACCACCGGCGGTACCTGGCAGGTCACGAAACTGCCGGCCGTAACGCTGGCGCCCGGCAAGTATTACCTGGTCCAGCAAGCCACCGGCAACGGCGGCTCGGTGGCTCTCGAGCCGGATTTCACCGGCACGATCGCGATGGGCGGCAGCGGCGGCAAGGTGGCGCTGGTGAGCACCGATGCGGCGCTGTCCGGCAGCACGCCGGGCAGTACCGCGCTGGTCGACCTGGTGGGTTGGGGGAGTGCCGGGTTCTATGAAGGCGCCGCGCCGGCTGGCGGCACCGGCAATGCCACGGCAGTACTGCGCAACGCGGCGGGCTGCATCGACACCGATGAGAACCGTGCCGACTTCACGGTAGCGGAGCCGGCGCCGCGCAACGCCGCCACGCCGGCGCATTCCTGCAACGTGCCGGTCGTGAAACCGATCGTGCTGCAGTGCCCGGCAAGCTTGGGCATCGCCCAGGGCTATGCCGGCGGCACGCTGCTGGCCGCCAGCGACGCCGACAGCACTGTCAATGCCGCGTCCATCACCTCTGCCGCCGTGCCGGGTATTACGCTCGGTTTCACGGCCGCGAGTGCCGAAGGCGGCAGCGCCGCCGGCCGCCTGCAAGTGGCCGGCAACGTGCCGCTGGGCGAGTACCCGGTGACCGTGCGCTTCGCCAATGACGATGCGCAGGATGCCAGCTGCACGGTCAACGTTGCCGTGCGCACGCTGGCGCCGGTCACGCACACGATCCCGCAGATCCAGGGCAGCGGCGCCGCCAGTGCATACGCCAGCAGCGTGCAGACCACCGAAGGCATCGTCACGGCGAAAGTCGCCGGCGGCTTCTTCATGCAGGATGCGAATGGCGATGGCGATCCTGCCACGTCCGACGGCTTGTATGTCTACAACGCCGCGGCGGCCGACGGCGTGGCCGTGGGCCAGCGCGTTCGTGTCACCGGCAAGATCACCGAATACACACCAGGCGGCGCCACCCGCTCGTACACCGAGATGACGGACGTGACGGCCGCTCCCGCACTGTCATCCGGCCACGCCATTGCGCCGGCCAACATCGCGCTGCCGAATGCGCGCCTGGACCAGGTCGAAGGCATGCTGGTGCGTTTCACGGCGCCGCTGACGATCTCGCAGACCACTTATGTGGGCGCGCGCGGCGAGCTGTCGCTGTCGTCCGGGCGCCTGGAGATCCCGACCAACCGCTACGCACCCCGTTCGGCGCAGGCGGCGGCACTGGCAGCGGCCAATGCCGTCAACCGGATCGTGCTCGATGACGGCATCTTCACCACGCCGGCGATCATCCCGTACATCGGCGAAGGCAACACGGTGCGTGCCGGCGACACGGTGCACGACCTGACCGGCGTCGTCGACTTTGGCGCGCTGGGCGGTGGCGGCGCCGGCTTCAAGCTGCAGCCGACCGTGGCACCATCGATCGTGCGTGCCAACCCGCGCGAAAACGCACCGGCCCTGGCGGCCGGCAACGTCAAGGTGGCCAGCGCGAACGTGCTCAATTTCTTCACCACGTTTACCGACGGTACCAATGCCGCGGGCCAGGCGGGCCAAGGCTGCACGGTGGGCAACTCCACCACCGCGTCGAACTGCCGCGGCGCCGACAACATGATCGAATACGTGCGCCAGCGCGACAAGATCGTGGCCGAACTGAAGAACATCGATGCCGATGTCGTGGGCCTGATGGAGATCCAGAACGACGGCGACGTGGCGGTCGGCTACCTGGTCGACAGCCTGAACGCATCGTATGGCGCGCCGGTGTATGCGGTGGTGCCGAAGCCGGCCGCCACCGGCACCGATGCGATCCGCGTGGCGATGATCTACAAGCCGGCGGCGGTCACGCTGGTGGGCGGCGCGCTGGCCGATGCGAACAGTGTCAACAACCGGCCGCCGATGGCGCAGACCTTCCGCGCCACCAACGGCGAAAAATTCTCGCTGATCGTCAACCACCTGAAGTCGAAGGGCAGTTGCCCATCCGGCTCCGGCGGGGACGCCGACAACGGCGATGGCCAGAGCTGCTGGAACGCCACCCGTGTCGCCCAGGCGCAGCGCCTGGTCGACACGTTCGTGCCGCAGGTGCAGGCCGCCGCCGGCGACAGCGACGTGCTGCTGATCGGCGACATGAATTCGTACGGCATGGAAGACCCGATCGCGGCAATCACCGCCAAGGGCTTCGTGAACCAGCTCGAGCGCTTCGTGCGCCCGGTCGGCATGCCGTATTCGTACGTGTTCGGGCATGAAGCCGGCTACCTGGACCACGCGCTGGCCAGCGCCTCGCTGAGCGCGCACGTGGCTGGCGCCGCCGAGTGGCACGCCAACGCCGATGAGCCGGAAGTCATC
>DASVVD010000788.1:0-10200 GCA_036386715.1 Pseudoduganella sp. | reverse complement strand
GCAAAACCTGTCCCTTCCCGTCATCGCCTCGCCGATGTTCATCGCCAGCGGCCCCGCGCTGGTGGCAGCGCAGTGCAAGGCTGGTATCGTCGGCTCGTTTCCGGCGCTGAACGCGCGCCCGGCCGAGCTGCTCGACCAGTGGCTGACCGACCTGCAGCAGGAACTGGCGGCGTTCCAGGCCGCCAATCCCGACAAGAAAGTCGGGCCGATCGCCGTCAACCAGATCGTGCACCAGTCGAACGACCGCCTCGCGCATGACGTGGAAGTGTGCGTGAAACACCAGGTGCCGATCATCATCTCGTCGCTGCGCGCACCGCCGAAGGAGATGCTGGATGCGATCCACAGCTATGGCGGCATCGTGCTGCACGACGTGATTTCGATCCGCCACGCGCAGAAGGCGCTGGAGGCGGGTGTCGACGGCCTGATCCTGGTGGCGGCCGGTGCCGGCGGCCACGCGGGCACGCTGTCGCCGTTCGCGCTGGTCGGCGAAGTGCGCAAGTTCTTTGCCGGGCCGCTGGCCCTGTCCGGCGCGATCGCCACCGGCGATGCGATCCTCGCCGCGCAGGCCATGGGCGCCGATTTCGCGTACATCGGCTCGCGCTGGCTGGCAACCAAGGAATCGAATGTCACGGATGACTACCGCGAGGCGATCGTCGAATCCTCCGCGGCCGATGTCGTCTACACCAACCTGTTCACGGGCGTTCACGGCAATTACCTGAAGAAATCGATCGTGGCCGCCGGCCTCGATCCGGAAGCGTTGCCGGAATCGGACAAGACCAAGATGAGTTTCGGCTCGGCCAGCGCCAAGGCATGGCGCGATATCTGGGGTGCCGGGCAGGGCGTGGGGCTGATGGAAGACGTGCCGAGCACCGCCGAGATGGTGGACCGGCTGAAGGCGGAGTACGACGCCGCGCGCAAGCGGCTGGGATTGTAAAAAAAGGGCCGCAAGGCCCTTTTTTTACGCTGGTACGCTGGTACCTGCAAAGGCCGCGTTACTTCGCCGCTACCGGCGCCAGCGTTTCGTGCTGCGAGGTGGTGCGCTGCGGTGCCTTGTGCACCATCGTGTAGGCATAGTCGACGCCCATGCCGTAGGCGCCCGAGTGTTCCTTGACGATCTTCATCACGGCATCGTACGAATCCTTGTGCGCCCAGTCGCGCTGCCATTCCAGCAGCACCTGCTGCCAGGTCACCGGCACCACGCCGGCCTGGATCATGCGCAGCATGGCCATGTCGTGCGCTTCCTTCGACGTGCCGCCCGATGCATCGGACACCATGTAGATCTCGTAGTCGCCTTCGAGCATCGCGCACAGCGCGAACGTGGTGTTGCACACCTCCGTCCACAGGCCGGCCACGATCACTTTCTTGCGGCCGTTGCGGGCCAGCGCGTCGCGCACTTTCTGGTCGTCCCACGAGTTCATCGAGGTGCGCTCCAGGATGTCCTGGCCGGGGAACACGTCCAGCAGTTCCGGGTAGGTATGGCCGGAGAAGCTTTCCGTTTCCACGGTGGTGATCGTGGTCGGGATATTGAACACCTTGGCGGCTTTCGCCAGGCCCACGGTATTGTTCTTCAGGACCTGGCGGTCGATCGACTGCACGCCGAAGGCCATCTGCGGCTGGTGGTCGATGAAGATGATCTGGCTGTTGTGCGGGGTCAGGACTTCGAGTTTGGCGTTGTGGACGTTGTTCGTCATGTGAGGCTCCGATGGGTTGATCTGTGCGGAAAATGGTATGCCAGACAACCCCGGGTGCCCATTGGCCTTAGGTGGGAGAGAGTGCCGCCCCGATCAAGGGATGATGTGCGTGCGCCGGCAGGCGTGGCCTGATCGCATACAGCGTATCGCCGTCAAAGCTCAGCAGTAAATCGATGCGCCCGTAGCGCAGCACCGCCACGCCCCAGCCGCCGTTGACGCACTGCAGCCGCGCCGCCATGCCCGTCGCCGCCAGCGCCTGCGGCGTGACGCGGTCCGCGCAGCCGGCGA
Source organism: Pseudoduganella sp. (assembly GCA_036386715.1). Classification (GTDB taxonomy): domain Bacteria; phylum Pseudomonadota; class Gammaproteobacteria; order Burkholderiales; family Burkholderiaceae_D; genus Rugamonas. The sequence goes on along the minus strand of DASVVD010000788.1, from coordinate 8,221 downwards.
CGTCGAGGTCGCGCACCAGCCGCACCACCGCATCCTCGTCGTGGCGCCGGATCGCATCGACGAAAGCATGGGCCAGCCGGGCACTGTCGGCGCTGGCACCGCGCCGTGCAGGCCCCGTCTGCACGCGCGCCCTGGCCCGCCGCACGAGCTGGCGCGAGTGCTCGGCCGTCAGCCCGAGGATGCGGCCGACTTCGCCGTGCGGCACGTCGAAGACCTCGTGCAGCAGCAGCGCCGCGCGCTCGCCGGGCGACAGCCGCTGCAGCATCAGCAGCACGCCATACGACAGCTCGCACAGCCGTTCCACCTCGTCCTCGTCGGAGGGCTGTTCATCGAGCAGCCAGGGTTCCGGCAACGCGGCCTCGCGCTTCGCGCGGCGCAGCCGGTCGATCGCCAGCCGCGTCGCCACCGTGGTCAGCCAGGCGACGGGCGCCTGCAGGGCCTGCGGATCGGCGCCGTGCCAGCGCAGCCAGGTGTCCTGCACCACATCCTCCGCCTCGGCCATGCTGCCCAGCATCCGGTAGGCGATCGACAACAGGCGCCGGCGCGACGCTTCGAATACGGCAATGGAATCGTTCATCTCATCCTCCTTGCGCCTTTGACGCGCGGGACCATCGAAACGTGACAACCGGGGCAAAAAAGAAATCCGTCACGCGGCGCCCGCGCGCGGCGTCAAGCCATCACACACACCACACAGGAGCCGCCATGCACATGATCCCCACCGTCATCGAAAATACCGGCCGGGCCGAACGCGCCTACGATATCTACTCGCGCCTGCTGCGCGAACGTATCGTCTTCATTGTCGGGCCGGTGACCGACGAATCGGCCAACCTCGTCGTCGCGCAACTGCTGTTCCTGGAATCGGAGAATCCCGACAAGGATATTTCACTGTACATCAATTCGCCCGGCGGTTCGGTCTATGCCGGCCTGGCCATCTACGACACGATGCAGTTCATCGCGCCGGCGGTCGCGACGATCTGCACCGGTTTCGCGGCGAGCATGGGTGCTTTCCTGCTGGCGGCAGGGGAGAAGGGCAAGCGCTACGCGTTGCCGAATGCCCGGATCATGATCCACCAGCCCAGCGGCGGTTCGCAGGGCACGGCGGCGGACGTGGAAATCCAGGCAAGGGAAGTGCTGCACCTGCGCGAGCGGCTGAACCGCCTCTTTGCCGAGCGCACCGGGCAGGAATTGGCGCGCGTGGCGCGCGACTCGGACCGCGACCATTTCATGTCGGCCACGCAGGCCGTCGAGTACGGCGTGGTGGACGAGGTGCTGCAGCTGCGCTCAGGCTCGCGGCCGGGCTGAGCGCAGTCAGCGCAAGCCGGTCAGCTCGACAAATCGTCGTTGTTGAGGGCCCACAGGCCTGGCAGGTTGCGCCAGTAGTTGTACGCGTCCATGCCGTAGCCGACCACGAAGCGGTTCGGAATGACCAGGCCGACCAGGTCGGGTTTCACCGGCTTGACCTTGCCGATCGCCTTGTCGGCGAACACGACAAGGACGACTTCCCTGGCACCCATGTCCAGCAGGCGCTGCTTCACGTGGGCCAGCGTCTCGCCTTCATCGAGGATGTCGTCGACCACCAGGACCGTGCGGCCCTCGACGTTCGAACGGGGCACCACTTTCCACACGACTTCGCCGCCGCGGTCCGCGTCGCCATAGCGGCTGACGTGGATGTAATCGAACTCGAGCGGGAAGGTCAGCTGTGGCAGCAGGTTGCCGGTGAAGACCACCGCGCCACCCATCACGCCCAGCACGAGCGGGAATTCCTCGAGCGCATTGAAGCGTGCGTTCAGGTCGTCGGCTACCCGGCGCACGGCGTCGGACACCTGCTGGGCGGTAAAGATTTCCTCGGCGTTGTCCAGCAGCGCACGGGCCCGTTGATGATGAATTTCTTGCATGACGTGGAAAGTTACAGTTGAAAAATGCGCCAATTATCCGCGATAACGATGCGGTTGTCCGGCCCCGATTCAACTGTACCGACAATGCATAGGCTGCGTATCCACCACGCGCCCGATGGCTTTCCAGGCAACGTTGTCGGGGTGTTACCGGCGGCACAGGCACTGCGCCTTCAGTCATAGCGGCGGCGGTCGTCGATTATCTTGCCGTCGTTGGGCAGGCTGCCGCGCTGCACGAACAGCACATCGCCGCGCAGCTTCGTCACGTCGCGCAGCGTGGCGACGATGGCGGCGCCGTCGGCCGTTGCCGGATCGTCATGTTCGCAGTGCAGCGTCATCGTTTCGTCGGCAATCGTGCCGGTCACCACCAGGCGCACCTTGCCCAGGTCGTGTCGCCGTGCGATCTCGTGCACCTGCGACGGGTGCACGAACATCGCGCGCACCTTGGTGGTCTGGTCCGCGCGCCCCAGCCAGCCGCGGATGCGCACGTTGGTGCGCCCGCATGCCGATGGTGGCGCATCGGCCAGCAGCGCCGACAGGTCGCCGGTGGCGAAGCGGATCAGCGGGTAGTCGGGGTTGAACACGGTGAGCAGCACTTCGCCCACTTCGCCCGGTGCCACCGGTTCGCCGGAGCCGGGCTTGACGATCTCGAGGATCACCTCTTCATCGACCACCATGCCGGGATTGAGCATGCCGCCGGTGCGCGTTTCATAGGCGATATTGCCGGCATCGGCCGACGCATAGGCCTGGCACACGTGGGGCACGCCATGCCCGGTGAACCAGTTGCGCAGTGAGTCGGGCAATGCCTCGGCCGACAGCAGCGCGTGCTGCAGGCTCGATACATCCGCGCCCGTTTCGTGGGCTTTCTCGAGGATGAGCTTGAGGAACGACGGCGTGCCCACATAGGTATCCGGCCTGAGCGCCGCCATCGCCTGCACCTGCAGTTCGGTCTGGCCGCTACCGGCCGGGATCACCGTGCAGCCGATCCGGGCGGCGCCGCCTTCCACCATGAACGCGGCCGGTGTGAAGTGGTAGGAAAAGCAGTTCTGCAGCAGGCCGCCGGCGCGCACGCCGGCCGCATACATCGGCCGGGCGAAACGCCACCAGTCGGCAGCGCGGCCTTCGGCATCGAAGATCGGCCCGGGCGACATGTAGATGCGCGACAGGGCGCGCGGCGCGGTGCTGGTCAGCCCGCCCAGCGGCAGATCGTGCTGCTGCAGCGCCTTCAATTGCGCCTTGCGCGTGACGGGCAACTGGGCCAGCGCGGCGCGGTGGTCGATGGCGGCTGCCTCGATGCCTTGCAGGATGCGCGCCCAGCCGGGTGCCGATTGCGCCTGAGCCACCAGCGCCGGCAGGCGCCGCATCAGGTCGCGCTCGCGCTCGTCCTCGCCGCGCGTTTCGCGATGGTCGAGGGTCGACGGCGCATCCGGCTTGTCCACATGCGGTCCGTGCATCACGCACCGCCTTCCGCGAGTTCCTTCTGCAGCTTCCTGGTCAGCTTGCCGAAGACGATCTCGTGGGCGCGCCGCAGCAGCGCGGCCGCTTCCTCGTCCGAGACCGCTTTCGGATCGTCGATCTGCACCCATTTCACCCGTGCCAGGTAGGGCGCGGGCACGATGCCGGGGCGGTCCGTCAGTGCCAGGAAGGCATCGTCGTCGACCTTGAAGCTGATCCGTTTCGCCTTCGGATCGTTGCCGGTCGCGGCGAACATCTTGCCGCCCACCGAGAACACCAGGCAGTTTTCCCACTTGATGTCCTGGGTCGCGCCGGGCAGCCCGGCGCACAGCTTTTTCGCCCTGGTCAGGTTCATTTTTTCGTCCTCATGACAGCCACCGCTTGCGCCGGCGGTAGAATTTCTGCTCGCGGAAACTGCGCCGCCCCGCGCCCGACACGCCAAGGTAGAACTCCTTCACATCCTCGTTGGCGGCCAGTTCCTTCGCGTCGCCCTCCATCACCACGCGGCCGTTCTCGAGGATATAGCCGAAGTCCGCGTAGCGCAGGGCCACCATGGTGTTCTGCTCGGCCAGCAGGAACGACACGCCTTCGGTCGTGTTGAGGTCTTTCACGATGCCGAAGATCTCCTCGACGATCTGCGGCGCGATGCCCATCGAAGGTTCGTCGAGCAGGATCATCGTCGGCTTGGCCATCAGCGCGCGGCCGATCGCGCACATCTGCTGCTCGCCGCCCGACGTGTAGCCGGCCTGGCTGGCGCGCCGTTCCTTCAGGCGCGGAAAGTAGTGGTAGACGCGTTCCAGCGCCTCGCGCAATTGTGCGCGCGACAGCTTGCGGGTGTAGGCACCGGTCAGCAGGTTTTCCTCGATCGTCAGGTGGCCGAAGCAGTGGCGGCCTTCCATCACCTGCGCCAGGCCGCGCGTGACCAGCGCGTTCGGCGTGAGCTGGTCCACCCGTTCGCCGTTGAAACGCACTTCGCCCTTGGTCACGTCGCCGCGCTCGCCGCGCAGCAAGGTGGAGATGGTCTTCAGCGTGGTCGACTTGCCGGCGCCGTTGGCACCCAGCAGCGCCACGATGGTACCCTGCGGCACTTCCAGCGAGACGCCCTTCAGCACCAGGATCACATGGTCGTAGATGACTTCGATGTTGTTGACCGAGAGCGTGCTCATGGCATGCACGCCGGCTTGATGTTCTTCTCCGCCGCGTACTTGTTCGACGATTCGTCGATCAGCTTTTTCACCAGCGCGCGGTCGCCCACGATCCAGTCCGGCGTAATGGCGATCCACTTCTTGCCGTCCCATTGCTGCACCTTCACGGCACCGGAACCCTCGTGGTCCTCGCAACTCGTCTTCACCGGGGGGAACATGTTGGCGGCGCCGATCGCCTTCTGCCGCGCCGCATCGATGTTCAGGTGTTCCAGGCCCCAGCGCAGCTGTTCGCCGGTGACGGGCTTGCCCTTGCCGAACTTGTCCTGCGCGGTGCGCATCGCCTCGACGAACAGGATGCCGGCGGTCACGCCGCGCATGTGGTACACGGAACCGATGCGGGCCTGGTCGGCAAGGTTGCCCTTGCCGGTCTTGTACAGTTTCGCGCGGATCTCGTCGAGGACCGGGTAATTGCCGGGCGTGTTAAACGACATCGCCGTGTAGCCCTTGGCGGCGTCGCCGGAAGGCACGGTATCCTCCTCCGACCCGGCCCACCACACACCGAGGATCTTTTCACGCGGGAAGCCGTTGCGCTGCGCGGTCTTGATCGCCACCGAGTTCATCACGCCCCAGCCCCACAGGATCACGTGGTCGGGCCGCGCCTGGCGGATCTGCAGCCATTGCGCCTGCTGCTCGCTGCCGGGCGGCGCCACGGGGATCTTTACCAGCTCGAAGCCCTGCTGTTTCGCCAGCGCCTCGAGCACCGGCAACGGCTCCTTGCCGAATGCGGAGTCGTGGTACAGGTGCACGATCTTCTTGCCCTTCAGTGAACTGCCGTTCTTGTCGGCCAGGTATTTCACCATCGCCGCGGCCTGGCTCCAGTAGCTGGAGATCAGCGGGAACACGTAGGGGAAGACCTTGCCGTTGGCCGCGTCGGAGCGGCCATAGCCCAGCATCGTCATCGGGATCTTGTCCTGCGGGATGCGGTCGAGGATGCCGTAGGCGATGCTGGTCGACAGCGGCTCGACCAGCGTGGCGCCGCCATGCTGCGTTTTCAGCCGCTCATAGCATTCGACGCCGCGCGACGGGTTGTACTCGGTCTCGCATTCCTGCCACGCGACCTTGACGCCATTGATTCCGCCGGCCGCATTGACGAGCGCAAAATAGTCGATGATGCCGCCATAGAAGCCCGAGCCTCCCGAGGCATACGGCCCCACGCGGTACGAGGGCAGGGCGACGAACTGTTCCTGGGCGAAGGCGGGGGCAATGCTGCCCGCGAGCATGGCGCCGAGTACGATCGAGTGCAGCAGCTTCATGATGGTCTCCTTTGATATTTTTTTAATGGGGGAATGGCCACAGGCGCAATTTCTCCTTGCCGACCTGCCACAGGCGCGCCAGGCCGTGCGGTTCGACGATCAGGAAAAAGATGATCAGCGCGCCGAACACCATCAGCTCTAGGTTCGACGCCACGCTGGTGGGCAGCGCCAGGCCATGCGCGGCGATGTTCAGGAATACCGGCAGCAGCACGATGAACGCGGCGCCCAGGAAAGAGCCGAGGATCGAGCCCACGCCGCCGATGATGATCATGAACAGGATGCGGAACGACAGGTCCAGGCTGTAGGCCTCCGGTTCCACCGTGCCCAGGTAGGCGAAGGCGTACAGCGCGCCGGCCACGCCGCAGTAGAACGAACTCACGGCAAATGCCAGCAGTTTCGTGCGCATCGGGCGAATGCCGATCACCTCGGCCGCCACGTCCATGTCGCGCACCGCCATCCACGAGCGGCCTACGTTCGAGCGGACCAGGTTCTTTGCCAGCAGCGCCATCAGCGCCACGACCAGCAGCACCAGCACGTATTTGCGCTGCGGCGTATCGAAGGCCTGGCCCATGATCTCGATGCGCTGCGCGGTGATCACGCCGGAGGTGCTGCCGCCGGTCAGCCAGGAAATCTTGGTCAGGCACCAGATCACGAAGAACTGCGTGGCCAGCGTGGACGCGGCGAGATAAAAGCCGCGGATGCGCAGCGACGGCAGGCCGAACGCGATACCGACCAGCGCCGCGCACAATCCGCCCAGCACGAAGGCCAGCAGCATCGGCATGCCGGGCACGCGGGCCACGAAGTTCCACGAGGCGAAAGCGCCCACCGCCATGAATGCCGCGCTGCCCAGCGACAGCTGGCCGGCATAGCCGGTGAGGATATTGAGCCCCAGCGCCGCCAGGGCGAAGATCAGGAACGGGATCAGGATGGCCGACAGCAGGTAGGGCGAGGCGACGGCCGGCACCAGCAGCACGGCAACGGCCAGCGTGGCCAGCAGCGCGATGCGGTCCTGCCGGATCGGCAGGATCTGGCCATCGGCCTCGTACGTGGTGCGGAACTGCCCGGCTTCGCGATAGAACATGTCAGATCCTCCGGATGATCTTTTCGCCGAACAGCCCTTCGGGCCGCACCAGCAGGAACAGCAGCGCCAGCACGTAGGGGAACCAGCCCTCGATGCCGCCGCCGACCAGCGGCCCGATGTAGACTTCGGCCAGCTTTTCCGAGGCACCGATGATCAGGCCGCCGACGATCGCGCCCGGGACCGACGTGAAGCCGCCCAGGATCAGCACCGGCAGCGCTTTCAGCGCAATGAATGTCAGCGCGAACTGCACGCCGTTGCGCGCGCCCCACAGCAGCCCCGCCACGAGCGCGACCACGCCAGCCACCGCCCACAGGATCGCCCAGATGCGCTGCAGCGGAATGCCGACCGCCAGCGCCGCCTGGTGATCGTCCGCCACGGCGCGCAGTGCCCGGCCGACCTTGGTCCTGGCGAACAGCAGCGCCAGCACGGCCACCAGCACGCCGCAGACGATGGCGGCAATCACGTCGAACTGCGACACGACGATGTTGAAGCGGTCCAGCAGCGACTGGATCGGCACATCCTCGATCGGCAGCGGCAACTGGTGCACCTGCGACCCCCACAGCAGCTGCGCCAGCCCTTCGAGGAAGAACGCCAGGCCGATCGTGGCCATGAACAGCGTGATTTCAGGCTGGTTCACCAGCGGTCGCAAGATCACGCGCTCGATCGCGATGCCGAGCAGGATCATCGCCATGACGGTGCAGGGAATCGCCAGCCACAGCGACATGCCGAACTTGTCCATCAGGCCCACGCAGGTCAGCGCCGCGAAGAACACCATGGCGCCCTGGGCGAAGTTGAAGACGCCGGAGGCCTTGTAGATCAGCACGAAGCCGATGGCGACCAGGGCATACATGACACCGGACAGCAGGCCGCCGATCAGCACCTCGAAGAAGAAATTAATGTCCATGGTCGGCGCCAAGATAAGCCTTGATGACTTCGGGATTGCTGCGCACCTCGTCCGGCGTGCCGTCGCCGATTTTCCTGCCGTAGTCGAGCACCACCACCCGGTCCGAGATATCCATCACCACGCCCATGTCATGCTCGATCAGCACGATCGTCGTGCCGAACTGGTCGTTCACGTCGAGGATGAAGCGGCACATGTCCTGTTTTTCCTCGACGTTCATGCCGGCCATCGGTTCGTCGAGCAGCAGGATCTCCGGTTCGGCGGCCAGCGCGCGCGCCAGTTCGACACGCTTCTGCAGGCCGTAGGGGAGGCGGCCGACGGGGATCTTGCGGATGTGCTGGATCTCGAGGAAATCGATGATTTCCTCGGCCTTGCGGCGGTGCGCGATTTCCTCGCGCCGCGCCGGGCCCCAGTACAGCGCCTGCAGCAGGAAG
>DASVVD010000787.1:0-6289 GCA_036386715.1 Pseudoduganella sp. | reverse complement strand
TGCCGCCGTCGCCGGCGGCCATGCGCGCGGCCACTAGGGCGCCGAGCCGGAACGGCCCCTTGAAATTCACCGCCATCACCTTGTCGAACAGTTCTTCGTTTGTCTCGTGCGACGACGGCGCCAGCGGCGACATGCCGGCATTGTTGACCAGGATGTCGATGCGGCCGAACTGCGCATACGCGGCATCGACCAGCGCATCGATCTCGTTCCAGCGGCCCAGGTGGCAGGCCACGGCCAGCGCGCGCCGGCCCAGCGCGCGCACTTCGCCGGCGACGACCTCGCAGGCTTCATGCTTGCGGCTGGCGATGATCACATCGGCGCCGCGCGCCGCATAGGCCAGCGCGATCTCGCGCCCGAGCCCGCGGCTGCCGCCGGTCACCAGCGCGATCCTGCCGCCGAAGTCGAAGAAGTCGCTCATGCCGGTTCCTTCAGGTAGGCGCTGAATTTTTCCAGCGCGGCGGCGCGCCGTGTCGGAATGTGCTCGCTCGGGAACAGCGTGTCCACCGGCCGGTAGCGCCGCAGCAGCTGGCGCGCGATGGTGGTGCGGTGCACCTCGGTCGGGCCGTCTACCAGGCCCATGCAGGCCGCGTAGGTCCACATGCGGCCCAGCGGCATTTCGTCGGATACGCCCAGCGAACCATGCACCTGCATCGCGCGCTGCACGATGTCGTGGTAGACCTTCGCGGCCTGCACCTTGATCGCGGCGATCGAGATCATGTTGGCCTTGTAGTCGTGGCCCTGCTCGATCAGCCACGCGGTGTGCAGCACCAGCAGCCGGAACTGCTGCAGCTCCACGTAGGACTCGGCGATATAGCCCTGCACGAACTGCTTGTCGGCCAGGCTGCTGCCCTTGGTGCTGCGGCTGAGCGCCCGCTCGCACATCATGTCCAGCGCCTTCTGGCACTGGCCCACGGTGCGCATCGCGTGGTGGATGCGGCCGCCGCCGAGGCGCGCCTGCGCCACCGCGAACCCCTGTCCCGCTTCGCCCAGCAGGGCCGAGGCAGGTACCCGCACATTGTTGTAGCGCAGGTAGCCGTGGGCGCCGTTGCCGGGGGCTTCGCCGAACACGCCGGGATTGCGCAGGATCTCGATGCCCGGCGTGTCGGACGGCACCAGGAACATCGATGCGCCCCTAGCCACCGGCACGCTGGCATCGGTGACGCACATGACGATCAGGAACGCGGCGTAGCGGGCATTCGAGGAAAACCATTTTTCGCCATTGATGACCCATTCGTCGCCGTCGCGCACGGCCGTGGTCTCGAACACGGCCGGATCGGCGCCGCCCTGCGGTTCGGTCATCGAATAGCACGAGACGATGTCGCCGGCCAGCAGCGGTTCCAGGTAAGCGGCGCGCTGCGCCTCGGTGCCGAACATGGCCAGGATCTCGGCATTGCCGGTATCGGGTGCGGCGGTGCCGAACACGGTGGGTGCCCAGCTCGAGCGGCCCAGGATTTCGTTCATCAGTGCCAGCTTGATCTGGCCATAGCCCTGGCCGCCCAGCTCGCGGCCCAGGTGACAGGCCCACAGCCCCTGTTTCCTGACCTCCTGCTGCAGCGGCTTGATGATGGCGCGCGCCTGGCGGTTGCCGGTATCGTACGGATCGCTCATGTCGGGAAAGAGCAGGTCGATCGGTTCGACCTCCTCGTGCACGAAGCGCGCCATCCAGTCGAGTTTTTTCTGAAAGTCCGGGTCGGTGGAAAAATCCCACATGGTTGTCTCTCCTTAGTATGTCTTGCTGAAGTGAAGGCCGCGCGCGATCATCATCGGCACGTCGTGTTCCATCCGGGCGTGCAGGGCCAGCGTCGAGCGGCCCTTCACGTAGCGCGCATAGGCGCCTTCCATGATGATGCCGAGCTTGAACATGGCCAGCGCCATGTAGTAGCCCAGCGACTGCAGCGACAGGCCGGTGGCTTGCGCGTAGCGTTCGGCCAGCTCGCGCCGGCCCGGGAAATCCTGCCAGTCGATATAGGACGCGAAGCCGGCTTCCTCGTCCGGCTCCTGCCAGCCGGCCAGCATCCAGCCCAGGTCCAACAGCGGGTCGCCGATGGTCGCCGATTCCCAGTCGATGATGGCCGACAGCCGTACCGGCAGCGCGGGCTCGTACATCACGTTGATGAACTGGTAGTCGCCGTGCACCAGGCCGGCGCGCTGCATCGGCGGGGTGTTTTCAAGCAGCCATTGCGCCAGTTCGCCGAGCCGGGGAATGTCGCGCACGCGGTAGCGTTCCAGTTGCGTCATCCAGCGTTCCACCTGCCGTTCCAGGAAGCCTTCCGGCTTGCCGAAGCCTTCCAGCCCGATGGCCTGCCAGTCGGCATTGGACACCGTGGCCAGCGCGTCGACCAGCGCGAATGCCATCCGGCGGCGCGCCTCCGGCTGTTCGAAGCCGGGTGGCAGCGGGGTCTTCGGGGCGAAGCCGGCATGCCATGCCAGCAGCTCGAACGGCGCGCCGATCACGTCCGCATCCTCGCAGCCCAGCACCAGGCGGGTATGCGGGATGTCGGTCTGCGCCAGCGCACGCAGCAGGCGGATCTCGCGCAGCAGGTTGTTCGACGTCGGGTCGTTGCTGACCAGTGGCGGCCGGCGCAGCGCATAGGTGGCGTCGCCCAGCGTGACTTTGTAGATCAGGTTGCTGGCGCCCCCCTGGATGGGGACGATCGCGAAATCCTCAGCGGAACCGAGGTGTTGTTCCAGCCAGGCGCGCAGGCGCGCCGGGTCGGAAAGGTGGGGAAGGGCATCGCTCATCGTGTCTCCGGTGATATTATCGAACATCTGTTTCACTAAATATATTGTGGAACAGGTGTTCGAATAAATCAACAAGGAAATGCATTGAACGACGATTCACCTCCCACCGCTGCGGCCAGGGCGCGCCGCGGCAGGCCACCGCTCCCGGCCGACAACGAAACGCGCGAACGCATCCTGGCCGCCGCGCAGCGCCTGTTCGGCGAGCGCAGCTTCACGCAGGTCAACCTGCGCGAGATCACCGAGGCGGCGGGCGTCAGCCTGGCGGCGGTGAATTACCATTTCGGCTCCAAGGACGGCCTGGTGGAGGCGCTGTTTACGCGCGCCGCGCCGGGACTGATCGCCGAGCGCGCAGCATTGCTGGAAGCAGCCATGGCGCTGGAAGACAACCGCGAGCGCAAGCTGGCCGCGGTGGTGCGGGCATTGATCGGCCCGGTGATACGCTGGAGCGCGCTGCCGGAAACGCAGCGGTACTACGTGCCGTTCCTGGCCCGGGTGCGGCTCGACGGCCCGGAGCCGGTGCGCCGCATGCTGGAAGGTGAGGCGGCTTACCTGCAGCCGTTCGTGACGGCACTGGGCAGCTTGCTGCCCGGCCTGCCGCCGCCCGAAGTGCAGTGGCGCCTGCATTTCATCCTCGGCATCGAGCATGCGCTGCACAACGACGCGCGGCGCCTGCAGGCCGTGTCCGGCGGTGCCTGCGATGTGAGTGATCCCGAGGGTGTGATTGCGCGGGTGGTCGCCTTCGTGATGCCTGGCTTGTTGGCTGGTACAGTAGCGGGGGAAACCTGAGGAAGGATTGAACGTATATGCCGCTCCAGTTCAGTTTGTGGTGGAAACTGTTGAATCCAGCTTATGCGATCGGGCTAGGCCTGATGTTTGTTGCTATGATCGCCTTGCTTGCGTATGTGCCCGCATTGCGGTGGCCGCGGGAGCGACGTACTGCCTACCAACGCCGAATTGCCTTTGCATCAGAGCTGTTGGTCTCGGTCGGCATCATCGGGCTGGTCACCTTCGCGGCCCGCGCTAAAATCGACGCGGAACTGAACCAGTTTGAATACGATGCCCAGGAAGCTCGGCGTCAGGTGAATGTCGCGTTATGGGACCTTACTCGGGTCTATTGTCTCCGAGAATCAACGGAGCATAGCGAAGAAAACAGGCAAATACTTCATGAAGCGTGCTGCGTTGCTCCCGATCTAATGCAAAAAACCGATACCAGTGTTGAATGGTTTTCGGGTCGTGAGGAGCTGATTCGCCTTTCACAGGTCCGGGCTATCGATGATGGGATTGCCCGGAACCTGGCCACTGCCGCTCTCGCCATCCAGCGCATGTTGGCCGCCCAGAACGAACTGGCTTACGGCAGACAGAAGAAGAAAATTCTCGAAGCTGAAGTTTCATGGCCGTTGATCGCATTTTGCGCAGTGCTCGCGGGAATAGGTGTGGCACTCAAGTGGACACGGACGGCGCTCGATCTGAAACGATTTCCGGACTAGTGTTCATCCAGCAATCTCAATGCTTCTTCCCTGTGCGAGCAAACCGCGCAGGAAAATGACCAGCAGCGTGGATGCCGTGTGCGGATCGCTGTGGGCCGAGTGCAGGCCGTAGTCCAGGCTCAGGCCCGTGGTATAGCTGCGCATCGCCAGGGCAAGGTCTGCCAGGGGCGCCGGCGGCCGGCGGCCGGCCTTCTCGAACATCAGGGCCAGTGCCTGCGTCACATTGGCCATCATTGCTTCCTGGTAGGTGCGGTAGCTCTTCGCGAATACTTCATTGCGCCTCGCATGCAGCATCACTTCGACGGCAAGGATACCCCAGTCCGCCTTGGCGACATAGCGCTCGAAGCGCGCCGCCATGTCCACGTAGATGCTTTCCATGTCCTGCGCACTGTCGATGACGGTGCGCCAGTCGGCGATTTCGGCGGCGTTGTATTGATCCAGCAGGTCGAGCAGCAGGTCCTGCTTGGTCTTGTAGTTGGCGTAGAAGGCGCCGCGCGAGTAGCCGGCGGCTTCGCAGATGCGATCGACCGAGGCGCCGGCAAAGCCGACGCCGGCAAATTCGCCGAGCGCCGCGGCTTTCAGTTTTTCGATGGTGACGCCGCGGCTTTCGTCGCGGCTCAGGCGGGTTGACAAGGGCTTTTGTTTCATGGACTGGAGATTACCTGCAACGGCGCCGGCGAGGCAAGGGGGCCGGTGTCAGCTCTGCGCTCCCGGCAGTGTCAGCGCGCCATCGGCGGCGAGCGGCATGTGCGGGCTCCATACCAGTTCCCAGTTGTTGCCTTCGGGGTCCGCGAAATAGCCGGAATACAGCCCGCCGTCGCGCTCGCGCACGGCGCTGGTGGCCTGCGCGCCCGCGCCCACCGCCGCCGCGAACATATCGTCGACCTCGGTTTTGCTGCCCACGAACACGGCCAGCGACGTCTTGCCGTCGCCCGACAGCGGCGCGCCGCGTTCCCTGGCGAGATAGTCGCCATTCAGGAACATCAGGACCGAATGCCCGACCTTGTAGGCGGCCGAGGCGGGCGTGGCCGGCAGCCACGGCTGCCAGCCCAGGCCCGCCTCGTAGAACTTGCGCAGCGCCGCGATATCGCGTGCCCCGGTCATGATCATGCTGACACGTTGATCCATGCAATTTCTCCTTTAAAATGATGCCCGGCCCTGCCGCGCAGCCGGGCGCAGCGCGATTACACGCGGATCTGCTGGCCGTCGTCGACGGCGATGATCTGGCCGCGCACGTAGGCGGCTTCGTCCGACAGCAGGAACATGCCCACCCGCGCGATCAGGTCCGGCGTGGCGACGCGGTCGGTCGGCCGGCCGCCGGCCTTGCCCCACTGCGCCATGGCCTCGACCGACATCAACGGCTGCATGCCCTCGGTGGCGACGGTACCCGGCGCAATGGCATTGACGCGGATATTGTCCTTGGCCAGTTCGCGCGACAGGTTGACGGTCAAGCCGTTTACGCCGAGCTTGGTCAGTGAGTAGATGCCGGTGGCCTGGTAGGCGCCGATCGAGGAGACGTTGACGATCGCGCCGCCGCCGCGCTTGCGCATGGCCGGCACGGCTGCGCGTGCCATCCACAGCTGGCCGTGCTGCATCACGCCCATGATCTGCTGGTATTTTTCAACCGGGATGTCGATCAGCGACGGGAAGGCGGCCGCCGATAGCAGCCCGGCGTTATTGATCAGGAAGTCGACACCACCGAACCTGTCTTCGGCCGCTCTTACGCAAGTCAGGCAGGCCTCCAGCGACGAGACGTCGGTATGGACGAACAGCACGCGGCCGGGGGCATCCAGAGCGGCAACGGTGGCTTGCGCGACCTGCTCGTTGACGTCGGCAATCACCACGTTGGCGCCATTTTGCAGCAGCAGCCGCACATATTCGCGGCCCATGCCCTGGGCGCCACCGGTGACGATGGCGGTCTTGTTTTTAAAGTCGTACATGGTTATCTCCTTGTTATGGTCAAGCTGGTTCAGGCGGGATTGCCTTGATTAATGGTGCGATTCGGTTGCCATTTACGGCCGTCGCAAGGAAGCCGCGAAAGTCGGCCAGGATGGTATCCA
>DASVVD010000786.1:0-3293 GCA_036386715.1 Pseudoduganella sp. | reverse complement strand
CCAATCTTCTTACTCTTGTGTAAATTACGCTCGGTTGACAATGTTGCACAGACAACATGCAGCCGGGTGGCGTCCCTTGCTGATCGGACAATGGACGGATGAGTTTGCAAAAGCAATGACGCCGCGCCCCCGCCCCAGGGGCGGCGTTCCACCCAAGGAGGAGACACCGTGCTGTACAGAAATACGACCAAGACCGGATCCATCGCGAATCGCGCATCCGGTGCATTCCCCAACACCAGGCACCGCCTGATCGCCATCGCGGTGGCGGGCGCGTGCGCCACGCTGATGGTGCCGGCATTCGGCCAGGAAGCCGCCCAGGCGACCGCCCAGGCAGCAGCCCAGGTCAGCACCGGCCCGGCGGCCCAGGATGCGGCAAGCACCGGCGCCAACGCCGCTGATCCGACCACCCCGGCGACCGTCGTCGTCAAGGGCATCCGCGCGTCCATGCAGTCGACGCTGAACCTGAAGCGCAACTCCGACGGTATCGTCGACGGCATCGTGGCCGACGATATCGGCAAGTTCCCGGATACCAACCTGGCCGAATCGCTGCAGCGCATCTCGGGCGTGTCGATCGACCGCAACCGCGGCGAAGGCGCACAGGTCACCGTGCGCGGCGTGGGCCCGGACCTGAACATGGTGCTGCTGAACGGCCGCCAGATGCCGACCTCGAACCTGGGCGACCTGGCCGGCCGGGCCTTCGACTTCTCCAACCTGGCATCCGAAGCCGTGTCGCAGATCCAGGTGTACAAGAGCTCGCGCTCCGACACGCCGCCGGGCGGCATCGGCGCCACGCTGAACATCATGACCGCCCGCCCGCTCGACCTGGGCAACCAGGCCAGCATCGGCGGCAAGTTCGTGTACGACACGTCGAATGACAACCTGCCGCGCGAGGACGCCGCCAAGCGTTCCTACACGCCCGAGGTCTCGGGCCTGTACAGCACCACCTGGGGCGACGGCATGTTCGGCGTCTCCGTCACGGCCAGCTACCAGGAGCGCAACCTGGGCGTGAACCAGGCGCAGATCACCAACGGCTGGAAAGGCCCGTACAGCGCCACCCAGACCGGCGTCACCGGCGTGATTCCGCTGCCTGGCCAGCCCGGCTCGGAGAACATCACCAACCGGCCGGACGGCAGCGACGTCTATTCGGTGCCGCAGAATATCTCGTACTTCATGCGCGGCTCCAAACGCCAGCGCACCAACGGCCAGCTGACGTTCCAGTTCCGCCCGCAGAAAGACCTGACCACGACGCTGGACTACACCTACTCGCTGAACAAGGTCCAGACCAAATACCACGAGCTGTCGGCATGGTTCAACCACGGCCCGTCCGTCTCGAGCTGGACCGACGGCCCGGTGGCGTCGCCAGTCTTCTACCAGGAGAACGTGGCCAACCAGGATATCGCCATGAACGGCGGCGACTTCGCCACCAAGTCCGAGAACAAGTCGATCGGCTTCAACACACAGTGGAAAGCCACGCCGGACCTGCGCCTGTCGTTCGACGCGCACCACTCCACCGCCGTATCGCAGAAGGACAGCCCGTTCGGCTCGAACAACGACCTGGCCACGGTGAGTTTCTCGCGCGGTAACACGCGGGTCAACTTCGAGAACGACATTCCGGTCCTGTCGATCGAAGGTGCCGACTTCAACCGGGCACCGATGCAGGTCACCGGTTCGTGGTTCCAGGACGGCTACCAGAAGATGGAGATCGACCAGGGCCAGGCCAGCGGCCGCCTGAAGCTGTGGGAAACGTCGGAACTGAACTTCGGCCTGTCGCTGACCAACGTCAAGAACCGCTCGGCGTTCCAGCAGGTGCAGAGCGATTCGTGGGGCGGTGCCGGCAAGGCGACCGACTTCGACCAGTCGCTGTTCCGCGCCGATTCGCTAGGCCAGTATTTCGACAAGCTGGGCGGCCACGACAACCCGGCCCTGTTCCAGCAGATCCACACGTTCAACTTCGCCGCGATGCGCAACCGCGCGATCGAGGTGACTGGCAAGCCCGCGCTGTACACGCCAAGCCTGGCCAGCCCGGACTACGACCGCCGCACCACCGAGAAGAGCCGCGCGCTGTACTTCCAGCTGAACACCGAGTGGGATACGCCGATGCCGATGCATACCGGTGTCGGCTTCCGCTACGAGAAGACCGACGTGCAATCGACCGCGCTGTCGCAGACCGTGGCCGGCGTGAACTGGGGATCGCAGAACGAACTGCCGTTCGTGTTCTCGGGCAAGGAGTTCACGAGCCTGACAGGCAAGTACCACCACATCCTGCCGAGCCTGGACTGGGACATGAACGTGCGCGACGACTTCAAGGTGCGCGCCAGCTACGGCTGGACCATCGGCCGGCCGCGCTACGACCAGATCCAGGGCGGCACCAACATCAACCCGACCGGCAACATCAACTACGGCACCGGCACGCGCGGCAACCCGGCGCTGGAACCGGTCAAGTCGAAGAACCTGGACCTGTCGGCCGAGTGGTACTACGGCAAGCAGAGCACCCTGGCGCTGGGCCTGTTCCACAAGTCGCTGTCGAACTACGCGGGCCAGAGCGTGAACATGGAAACCTCGCCAAACGTGACGACGCCGGTGGGCGGCGCCTACTGGAACGCGGCGCTGGCGTCGGGCTGCATCAACACCGACACGACCTGCATCCGCAACTTCATCTTCCGCAACTACAACGGCCAGCTGGGTGTGACGCGGGGCGCCCCGAATGAGCTGGGCAACGAAACGGGCACGATCGCGGGGATTCCCGGCAATCCGCTGGTGCAGTACCAGATCACCTCGTTCGTCAACGAAAAATCGGCCAAGGTCAAGGGCGCGGAAGTCAACTGGCAGCACATGTTCGGCGAGACGGGTTTCGGCATCCAGGCCAACTACACGTACGTGAAGTCGGACCTGGGCTTCGACAACGCGGGGTCGGGCAACCAGTTCGCGCTGGTGGGCCTGTCCGATTCGGCCAACGTGATCGGTATCTACGAGAACGACAAATGGTCGATCCGCGCCGCGTACAACTGGCGTGACGAGTTCCTGACCTCGGTCACCGACCAGGCCGGCCCGAATCCGCAGTACGTGGAACCGTACGGCCAGGTCGACCTGTCGATCGGCTACAACCTGACCAAGAACCTGACGCTGCAGTTCGAAGGCATCAACCTGAACGACGAAACGCAGCGTGTGCACGGCCGTACCAAGATGATGGTGCTCAGTGCCACGCAGGGTGGTCCGCGCTACATGCTGGGCGCGCGTTACAAGTTCTGACCTGAAGTCCTGGTCCGCGGCGGCTGCATCGCCGCGGCGCCGGT
>DASVVD010000785.1:0-4247 GCA_036386715.1 Pseudoduganella sp. | reverse complement strand
ACCACGACGGTGCTGGTGCTTGCGGCCTCGCCGGCCGTCGCGGCCGGGGCTTCCTGGGCCGAGCTGTCGTGCGCGGCCGACAGCATCGCCGTAAGCGCCAATACGGCATTGGAAACGTTTCTATTTTTTCTCATTGTGCTCCTCTACTCCTTGATTGTTATGTTGTAAGGGGGAAGGCTCTCGCGCTGCGGATGCGCGAGCAGAGCAGGCCGGCAAGTGACAGGAAGGTGCGACATGCGCCCCTTGCCGGTGAGAGCGATGGTATGTCAATAATGCAAGTTCAAGGAACGAAAAATGTCGCGCTGATGTAGTTTTGGTACAGCGTATTTCTTTTCGCGGGAAGTTGTGTTAATGATGGTGACGTTGTGACGCTTCGCTATCCAGGCCTTGGCAGACTGCAAAAAATCAATAGCCAGGTCATAGTCATAAAAGTGTCGCTGCCTGGACTGTCTTTACAAATCCGGCATTCAGAAACACAAAGCCTGCCCCGGTGCATTGCCGGCTTAGTTTTACTACACTGTTCAGTGTCACGATGGCTGCAGGCCGTCCATGCGTCGCATTGTGCAACGGGAATTGCAACAAGGAAACTACCATCCGACGCCGCATCTTGTCTGGCCAACATTCCAGCTGCGCCATGATTTATTGAAGGATGATCACCACGCTCTCAAATGCCGAGTAGCGCATCGAGTGCTTCCGGCGCCAGAGGCTTGACGAGGTGGGCGGCGAATCCCGCCGCCGCGCTGCGCTCCTTGTCGAGCTCCTGCCCGAATCCACTCAGGGCGACATAGCGCACGCCGGCGTTGCATCCGGTCTTGCGCATGGCATCGGCCAGTTCGTGGCCGCTGATCCCGGGCAGCCCGATATCGAGCACTGCGAGATCCACGCGTTGTCGAGCGAAAATGCAAAGCCCCTCTTCCGGCGTATAGGCGACCATGACTGCATGACCATGGCTGCGCAGTACCTCGGCCAGCGTATCGGCTGCATCGCAGTTGTCGTCGACCAGCAGGATATGCCGGGATCCGCCAGGCGGGCGCACCGTCGAAATCAAAGGCTCGTGGCGCGGAGTCGACGGCACCGCCGCCAGCGGCAGATGCACGGTAAAAGTGCTGCCTTTGCCCACCCCTTCGCTGTGGGCCGCGACACGGCCGCCATGCATCTCCGACAGGTTCCTGACCAGCGCCAGGCCGATGCCTAGCCCACCTACCGAACCGTGCAATTTTCTCTCACCCTGGAAAAAGGGTTCGAATATCCGTGGCAGCAGTTCTTCCGGCAAGCCCATGCCATTGTCGGCTACCTCGATCTTCAACTCGTCATTTTCGACACTGGCATGAAGTTCGATCTGCGCCGCCGGTTGACTGTAGCGCGATGCATTGGTCAGCAGGTTGGAAACGATTTGTGCCAGGCGGGCCGGATCGCCGTACCAGGGCAATGTCACGACATCCACCTGCAGCTGCTGCTGCCTTTGCGTAACAAGTGGCATGACCATTTCGACGGCGCCCATCAGGACATCCTGCACGTCGACCACTTCCTTGCGCAGTTCGACCTTGCCGCGGGTAATACGCGAAACGTCGAGCAGGTCATCGACCAGGCGCGTCAGGTGCGCGACCTGGCGGCGGATCACCACCTGTTCGCGTTCGGTTGAACGGTCACGCATGCGCATCAATTCGAGCGCGGTGACGATCGGTGCCAGTGGGTTGCGCAATTCGTGCCCCAGCAGAGCCAGGAATTCATCCTTTGCGCGGGCCGCGGCTTGCAGTTCCACATTCAGCTTTTCCACCTCGGCCCGCGAATCCACCTGTACGGTGATATCCACGGCAATCACCATCAGCCCATAGACGTCGCCGGCGAGCGTGCGCAGGGGCGAAAGGTTGTAGGTAAAGTAGCGGTCGTCGAGTGCGCCGCCATGCCGGTGGATCTGCACCAGCGTCGGCTGCGAGATGAACGGCTGGCCGGCGCGATAGACCGCCTTGAAATTTTCATGTACGGGTGAGCCATCGAGCTCGGGAAACACGTCGAGGAATGGTTTTCCCACCATCTCGCCGGCCGGTCGCCCGCTCACCATGGCATACATCGCATTGACCGGGTGATACACCAGGTCCTTGCCGATCATGACGGCTGCGCCGACCGGTGCATCCAGCAAAAGACGATCGCGCTCGGCTTCGACGATCCGGCGCAGTGCTTCGCTGTCGACACGCTGGCGTGCCGTGGCGACCAGCAGCGTAAACTGTTCGAGGAAAAGCCGGTAGGCATCATCCAGCGCGACCCTTGGCGATGGATCGAACAGGATCGTCAGGTCGACGTCGACTCCGACGTCGGGCGCCGCGATGCGTATCTGGTCTGACAACGGCTGCGCCGGATCAATGCGCGCCTGAAGCACCACGAGCTTCGCGCTGCGCAAATCGCCGGGATTGAATGTTACGGCCAGGTCGACGGCGGCATCCAGTTCATCCGGGGCGCCGGCATTTACCAGTTGCTGGCGAAGCAGGTCCAGGGTTTTCTGGCGCCGCAGGCCCAGGATGCGCCCGGTTGTTTCGTTCGAGATCAGCAACATCCCCCGCACGGTGCCGGCGTCGTCGCGGACAGGTGTAAGGGAATAAGTCCAATACGTGTCTTCGACCCGGCCATCGCGCTCGACACCATATAAAAAATCCGAATAGGCGCTCGACGGCCCACCCGCCAGCACGAGCCTTGCCAGGGGCTCGATGGAAGCCCAGCCATGCTTCCAGCTCCGGGCCGCAGGTTGCCCAAGCGCGATATCCCCCTCGCCGCTATCGACGCGCGGCGCATAGGCATCGTTATAGAGCTGGATCGATTCGTCGCCCCACCAGATGGCCAAAGGCTCGATCGAGTCCAGCACCAGGGTGACGACCGCTTTCAGGCTGGCGGGCCAGCCTGAGATCGCGCCCAGCGGGGTCGATGCCCAATCGTGTTGCGCCACCAGGACACGCATGTTTTTCTCGCCGTTGCCGCGCTTTGGCGCGGCAACGGCATCGGGCTGCACTGTTGAAGGCAAGCTGGGAGGTGTGGACATCATGGGGGAACTTGGATGGAGCCGGGCAATACCGCCGCGTACGACCGGATTGTACCGATCCTTGCCATTTTGCGACGAACGCGAGTGCGCCTGGCCTGCAACCGTCGTGCACTGCTAGGTCAACATGGTCTGGCTGAGGGGTAGAGGCATGGCCCTGTCGTTTTGTTCAGGCGCTAGCCGGAAATGTCCATCAGATCGGGGGAAAGCCAGTCCGCACTGCGTCGACGAGCGCCAAGTCGGCTTCGGGATTGCTGATACGTGCCGTGCGACCATCGGTCCAGTCGGCCGATCGCGCTGTCAAACCGCGATGTGCGAGCGCGCCACGCCAAGCACCCGGCAGACCATTTTCACTGGTCGTCCGTTGGCAATAATGGCGCGCGCGCCAGCGTTGCCTTCTCGGCGGCGCTCCAACGGCGCCGACGCTCTTCGCTGACGGTCACCACTTCGATCGTTTGTTTGTTTTGGTCGTATGCATAGTCGTATTCCTAGTCGTAAGAATAGCGCATAGACCGTGTCCAGTGAATCAGGGGGCTATCTCAGTTGGTAACTGCTCGGCGCGCGACATAAAAACAGGTTCGCACAACGACCAATCCTACAGTGACTTTCACCTTGCGGCTTTACAGGTTTCTTGAGCGGAGATAGCCTCTGAAACTTCGCTAGTCAGTCAACAAGGAGCCGTTCCATGAACTTCACGTTTCGCGATCTGATTGTCGCTACACACAATTCGGACAACGACCGAATCCCTTCATGGAAATACCTCGGCGAAACAGTCCTCATCGCAGCCGTAGTCATTACTTGGTTTGCGACTGCAGCCGCACTGGCGGCGACATGTATCTCGTTCTTTGCCAAGGCGGTCGCTTACACACAACAGGATACTATTTGGAAGGAACTGATGATGATATCGCCCTTGGCGGTATGCTTCGTGGGTATCCCAGTTTTGGCCCCAGATTTTCCGGCAATGGTCCAGCTCTTTTGGTTCAGACTCGAGGATATCGTTGGGCGCCCAATTGTCTATTTCCACGCTTTTACGTATTCCATACAAGGAAAAAGTGGCGTATGGCTTCGAAAGATACTGGCATTCCTTGCGATCCTTGCCGCGCTGATGCTGGAACTCTCTTTACTACGCGCGACGTTCAAATTCGGAACAAATGCTGCGCGGTCCAGTGAAGAAGCAGTTGCATGGTATGAACTACTCGGCAACAATTACACCATGCCG
>DASVVD010000784.1:0-18185 GCA_036386715.1 Pseudoduganella sp. | reverse complement strand
AAAAGATGGATGTGCTGAACGTGGATGCCGGGGTCGATTACCGCGGCCGGGCACTCGAGCAGGTGGAGGCGTACTACACGCCGCTCAATGCCGCCAACGACCGCGAGCTGCGCGACGCCTTCACGAAACTGGCCGATACGCAGGAAGAAGATCCGCACGTGACGGTGGAAGGGCGCGAGCTGCGCGCGCTGCGCCGTGCCGGCACCGTGATCTGGTTCGATTTCCAGACCCTGTGCGGCGGCCCCCGGTCGCAGAACGACTACCTTGAAATCGCCAGCCGTTTCCATACCGTGATATTGTCCGGTGTGCCGATGATGTCGGCCGGCCAGTCGTCCGAAGCGCGCCGTTTCACGTGGCTGATCGACGTGTTCTACGACCAGGGCGTGAAGCTGATCATTTCCGCCGAGGTGGAGCCCGAAGAGCTGTACACGTCGGGCATGCTGGCCAACGAATTCCACCGTACCGTGTCGCGCATCGTCGAGATGCAGTCGCGCGAGTACATGGAAAAGGCACAGCGTGGCGGTGCCGCTGCATTGACCTGATTTGCAGCTCGAATCTGCAGCGTAAAATCTGCAGCTTGAATCTGCAGCTTGAAATCTACAGCTTGAAATCCACGGATTGAATGATGGCATTGCACTTGAAAGCTATGATATTGATGGGCGGCCTGATGCTGGCCGGCGCCGTGCTGGCGCAGCCGGCGGCGCCGGTGCAGTCGGTCGAACAGGCCGATGCGCTGCTGGCCCGGGTGGCGAAGGACCGCGCGGCGGCGGAAAACGACTATGCCGCCAGCGAACAGGTGTGTTATTCGAAGTTCTTCGTCAATAACTGCCTGGACAAGGCCAAGGAACTGCGGCGCGTGCGCCTGGCCGAACTGCGCACGACGGAGATCGACGCGAACTATTTCAAGCGCAAGCACGCCGTCGAAGTGCGCGACCACGAACTGGAAGACCGCAACCAGCGCGACGCCAAGGAAGAAGCTTCGCGCGCTGTCAACCCGCC
Organism: Pseudoduganella sp.; assembly: GCA_036386715.1. GTDB lineage: Bacteria > Pseudomonadota > Gammaproteobacteria > Burkholderiales > Burkholderiaceae_D > Rugamonas. The sequence goes on along the minus strand of DASVVD010000784.1, from coordinate 17,186 downwards.
GAAGCCGCGCGTGAACCCGGCCGACAAGCCGCGGCCGCAGCCGGCCAGGACACTGCCCGCGCAGAAAGAGGCCGAGCACGCCACGCGCGAGCAGCAGCGGGCCGGCAAGGAAGCGGCCGAGGCCGGCGAACGGGCCAGGAAAGTCGAGGAGTACCAGCAGAAGCAGGTCGACGCCGCCGAGCGCCAGAAGCGCGTGGCCGAAAAGAAGGCCGACCGCGAAGCCAAGCGCGCCAGACACGAAGCCGACGAAGCCGCGAAGAAGGCGGCCGAGGCCGAAAAGGCCAAGCAGAAGGCACAGGCTAAATAGCCCTGCGCCGAACAAAAAAAGCCGGCGCATGCCGGCTTTTTTACGTCTCCAATGTTTCCCGGGCCGCCCAATTTTTGGCAACATTCCACCGTTACTTGTTCTGCGCCAGCAGCGTGCGGATCGTGGCTTCGGTCTGGGCGTAGGCGCCTTCGCCGAAGTGGGTGTAGACCACCTGGCCCTTCCTGTCGATCAGGTAGACCGCCGGCCAGAACTGGTTGCTGTAGGCGTTCCAGGTGGCATAGCGGTTGTCCTGCGCAACCGGGTAGCTGATGTCGAAGCGTTTCACCGCCTTTTTCACGTTGGCGGCGCTGCGCTCGAACGGGAACTCGGGCGTATGGACGCCGACCACGACCAGCCCCTGGTCCTGGTACTTGCGGTGCCATTCGGCCACGTGCGGCAGCGTGCGGATGCAGTTGATGCAGGTATAGGTCCAGAAGTCCACCAGCACGACCTTGCCGCGCAGCTGCTGCATCGTCAGGGGCGCGCTGTTGTGCCATTGCTCGATGCCGGCGAAGTCGGGGGCAGGGGCGGCCGCAGGTGCAGCTGCAGGTGCGGCGATGGCACTGCCGCCGAGGAAGGCAGCGGCGATGAAGGCAGGAAGCTTGCGCATGTCAGAGTCCTTTCAGTTGGGGGAAGAAGTCGGCGGCCCTTGCATAGACCAGCACGTCGTATTGCAGGTACATGGCCAGCGCGGTGGCGACGATCAGCACACCGGACACCTGCTGCAGCCGTGCGCTGTGGCGGGCCAGCACCCGCACCCGCTGCGTGACCGCCTGGCCGCCCAGCAGGATCGCCAGCATCGGAACGGCGGCGCCCACGGCATACAGGAACAGCAGCCAGGCCGAGCGGGCCACATCCTGCGCGCCGGCGACCAGCACCAGGATCGACGCCAGCACGGGACCGGCGCAGGGTGTCCAGACCGCGCCCAGCGAGGCGCCGAGCTGGAAGCCGCCGCCGCCCGCAGGCAAGGGAAACGACGGCAGCCTTGCCACCAGCCAGTCATACGGCCGGCTCCAGATGCGCAACAGCCCGAACACACCGAGCAGCAGCAGCGACAGGTTGCGCAGCGTTTCCTGCGCCACGTGCACGGCGCTGGACGCGGCGCCCAGCAGCATGCCGAAGGCGGTGAAGGTGACGATGAAGCCGGCCATCGTCATGAACGGGCCATTGCGGCCGAAAGTGCGCGCCGGTGCGTTGCCCGATGTGTTGGCAGAAGCGCCGGCGGCAGTGCCGAACAGGATCGGCAGCACGGGCAGGATGCAGGGCGAAGCGACGGTGAAGACGCCGGCGGCCAGCGCCAGCGGTGCTTCGAGCAGGTGGTTCATGGCGGTCTTTCATTGAGTGGGCATGGACTCATTGGACCGCCGCGGTGTATCGCCGGTGTGTCCGGGTGGGGGGAGAAATGCAATCCTGTATGTCCGTGGACGGGCTGGATACACTGGCATACAAACGCCGGCCGCCGCTGCGCTATAAAGCAGTCATCACATCACCGTAGGAGCGCCATGAACCCGATCCCCCGACTGAAACGCCTGCTGGCGCTGCTGCTGTTCGCCGGCGCCGGCATTGCCACCGAACTGTGCCACGCCGGGCCCTGTCCCCTTGTGGCCGGCAGCCTGGCCACCCGGCTGAAACGCCGTGCGTTAAGATAAAACCATGAACAACGCAATGAACGATTCCGACCACATCCTGATCGTCGACGACGACCATGGTATCCGCGAGCTGCTGGCCACCTACCTGGAAAAGGAAGGCATGCGCACCTCGGCCGCGGCGAACGGCCGGCAGATGCGCGCCGCGCTTGAGGCGGCCGTGCCCGACCTGATCGTGCTGGACCTGATGCTGCCCGGCGAGGACGGCCTGGCGCTGTGCCGCGAACTGCGCGCCGGGCGGCACCGTGGCGTGCCCATCCTGATGCTGACGGCGCGCGGCGACGAGGTGGACCGCATCATCGGCCTGGAGATGGGCGCGGACGACTATCTCGCCAAGCCGTTCGGCGTGCGAGAGCTGCTGGCCCGCATCAAGGCCGTGCTGCGCCGCACGCGCATGCTGCCACCCAATATCCAGGTGACGGAAAGCGTGCAGATGCTGGGCTTCGGCGACTGGAAGCTCGACACCACGCACCGCCACCTGCTCGACAATGCCGGCACCATGGTCGCGCTGTCCGGCGCCGAATACCGGCTGCTGCGCGTCTTCCTCGACCACCCGCAGCGGGTGCTCAACCGCGACCAGCTGATGAACCTCACGCAGGGCCGCGACGCCGACATCTACGACCGCTCGATCGACCTGCTGGTCAGCCGGCTGCGCCAGCGCCTGGGCGACGGCCCGCGCGAGCCGCGCTATATCAAGACGCTGCGCAACGAGGGCTACGTGTTCTCGTCCGCCGTGACGCTGCTGGCCGATACGCCGTGAGCCATCTCATACCCCGCAGCCTGTTCGCCCGGGTGACCCTGATCCTGTGCCTGGGCCTGGCGGCGGCCCAGGGCCTGTCGGCCTGGCTGACGATGATGGAGCGCGACCGCGCCACTCTCGACATCATGACCGGCTACGTGGAGCGCGAGGTGGTCAGCTCGGTGGCGCTGCTCGACCATCTGCCGGCGGCGCAGCGCGAGCGCTGGCTGCCGCAACTGGCGCGGCGCAGCTACCGGTTCATCCTCGGGCCCGGCGTGCCGGGCGCGGCCCCGGATGCGGAGCTGTCGCAGCGGTTCGCCGGCGCGATCGCAGAAGGCATCGGCAAGCGCTATCCGCTGACCGTCAACGCGGTGCCGGGCGACGCCGAGCGCTTCCAGGTGCACCTGGCGCTGTCGGACGGCACGCCGCTGACGATCGACATGCGCCCGATGGCCGGCGCGCCGCTGGCCGGCTGGCTGCCGGCCGTGCTGGCGGCGCAGCTGCTCGTGCTGGGCCTGTGCTGCTGGTTCGCGGTGCGGCTGGCCACGCGCCCGCTGCACGAGCTGGCGCAGGCAGCCGATGCGATGGGGCCGGACATGCAGGCGGCCAGGCTGGTGGAGCAGGGCCCCTCCGAGGTGGCACGCGCCGCGCGCGCCTTCAACGCCATGCAGGACCGCATCGCGCTGTACGTGGCCGAGCGCATCCGCATCCTGGCGGCGATTTCGCATGACCTGCAGACGCCGATCACGCGCATGCGCATGCGCGTGGACATGATGGACGACAGCAGGCCCGAACAGGGCAAGCTGCAACAGGACCTGCGCGAACTGGAAACCCTGGTCAAGGAGGGCATTGCCTATGCAAAAACGTTGCACGGCACGCAGGAGGAGGCCTGCCGGATCGACCCGGATGCGCTGATCGACAGCCTGGTGTGCGACTACACCGATGCCGGGCAGGCGGTCAGCCTGCGCGGCACGATCGGCATGCCGCTCGTCACGAAGCCGCAGGCATTGAAGCGCATTCTCGGCAACCTGGTCGACAATGCCCTGAAATTCGGCGGCGCCGCGGAGGTGGCGGTCGGCAGCAGCGCCGACGGCGCGGTGACGATCGCGGTGCTGGACCGGGGGCCGGGGATTCCCGACGAAGCACTGCAGGCCGTGTTCGAGCCGTTCGTGCGTGTGGAAACGTCGCGCAGCCGGGATACCGGCGGCACCGGGCTGGGCCTGTCGATCGTGCGGCAACTGGCCGGTACGCTGGGGGCCGACATCGTGCTGCGCAATCGCGCGGGCGGCGGGCTGGAAGCGCGGTTGGTATTGCCGTGCTGACGCCGGTTCGCGCATCCGGTCCAGGCGTCAGCGACGCCTGAAGCGCTACCCGGCCGGCGCCACCAGCCGCAGGATCGCCATCGTGCAGTTGTCGCCTTTGCCCTGGGCGCGTTCCCGGGCCTTGTCGATCAGCAGCTCGGCCGCCGCGCGGGGCGTGCGGCGCGACACGGCGGCGGCCAGTTCATGGTCGGTGAAGTAGTGCCACACGCCGTCCGTGCAGAGGATGAAGCCATCGCCGGGCTGCAGGTTGTCATGCGTGCCGACCGTGACGAACGGCGCCTTCAGGCGGTTGCCCAGCGCGTTGTTGAGCAGGCGCGACGCGCGGTGCCGGCGCGCGGCGTCGACCGGCAGCTTGTCGGTAGCAACGAGATGGGCGATGTAGGCGGCATCGTCGGTCCGGCCGGCCGGGGCACTGTTGGCGAAACGATACAGCCGGGTGTCGCCTACAGTGGCCCAGACCGCCTGCCCGGCCGGCGTGAGCACCAGCAGCGCCATCGCCGCCTGCGCGTCGCCACCGGCGGGCAGCGGATTCATCAGCAGCATGTCGTGGGTTTCCTGGGCGATCGCGCGCAACAGCTGGCCGATCCGCTCGGGACTGGGGGTGTCGCCAGGGCGGTATTCGTCGAACAGCTGTTTGCTGGTATGCAGCAGCTGCTCGGCGCCGTCCGCGCTGGCGGTACCGCCATCGGCCACCACCGCGAGGACGTAACCAGGCGCCCGCGCCGCCGTAAACAGCGCCGCGCGGTCATTCTGGGAGGGGCGGCTGCCAACATGCTGGGCGGTGCCGGCTTCTAGTTTGTATGCGCTCATGCGTGCCGCTGATGTGGGCAGGAAATACCTGCCGCTTCTTTCCGTTGCTGACCTGGGTTAAACTATGCACCGGTAAGCAGTTTGGTGGCAAGTAAAAATGTTGCCTTGCGGATTGTTGTGATGTTGCGATGTTGCTGATGGCCTCATACTGGTAGCGAATTCCCCATGAAGAACGAACAAGAGATCCGCAGCCGCATCGTCGAACTGGATGTGGAGCATCGCGACCTGGATGCGGTGATCGACATGCTGACGCGCGACGGCCACCACGACCAGCTCCAGCTGCGCCGCTTGAAAAAGCGCAAACTGCAACTCAAAGACTACATCATGCTGCTGAAGATGCAGCTGGTGCCCGATGTACCCGCCTGACCTGCGCTGAAACCGAGCCCGATCCGGCTCACCCTGCGCTCAATCGCGAACTGAAGACCTAAATTGACTGACCAAGACCTGACGCCCGCCGTCCCCGACGGCGCCGGCGATGATTCCGCTTCCGCGGCCGCTTCTGTTTCCGGCAAGTACGATGCCGAAGTGGAGCGGCTGTTCGGCACCGGCGGCCCGCTCGGGCCGGCGGTCGGCGGTTTTCGTCCGCGCAAGGCGCAGACCGAGATGGCCAAGGCCATCGCCCAGGCCATCGACGGGCAGCAGACCCTGATTGCCGAGGCGGGCACCGGTACCGGCAAGACGTTCGCCTACCTGGTGCCGGCGCTGATGTGGGGCGGCAAGACCATCGTTTCCACCGGTACCAAGAACCTGCAGGACCAGCTGTTCCTGCGCGATATTCCCACCGTGCGCGCCGCCTTGAAGGCGCCGGTGTCGGTTGCGCTGCTGAAGGGCCGCGGCAACTACCTGTGCCATTACCACTTGGAGCGCACGCTGGCGAACGGCCGCATGACGTCGCGCGAGGATGTCGGCTACCTGCGGGAGATTTCGCGCTTCCTCAAGATGACGCAGACCGGCGACAAGGCCGAGCTGGCGCGCGTGCCGGAAAACGCGCCGGTGTGGAACCTGGTCACGTCCACGCGCGAGAGCTGCCTCGGCCAGGAGTGCCAGTACAACCAGGACTGCTTCGTGCTGAAGGCGCGGCGCGAGGCGCAGCAGGCCGATGTCGTGGTGGTCAACCACCACCTGTTCTTTGCCGACGTGGCGCTGAAGGATACCGGCGTGGCCGAGCTGCTGCCGTCGGCGAACACGATCATCTTCGACGAGGCGCACCAGCTGCCCGATACCGCCACGCTGTTCTTCGGCGAGACGGTGTCGACCAACCAGGTGCTGGAACTGTGCCGCGACGTGCTGGCCGAGGGCCTGGCGCATGCGCGCGACGGCGCCAACTGGGCCAGCGTGGTGTCCAACGTGGAAAAGGCCGCGCGTGACCTGCGGCTGACGTTCCCGCAGGATATCGTGCGGCTGTCGCTGCCGCAGATCGCGCCGTCGTCCGGCTTCTTCCCGGCGCTGGAAAAGCTCAAGGAAGAACTGGACGGCATGCTCGAAGTGCTGGAAGGGCAGGCGCAGCGCGCCGAAACGATCGAGCATTGCCGCACGCGCGGCCTGGAGCTGGCGCAGAAATACCAGGACTGGACCTACGACCCGAAGGCCAAGGTGCCGGCGGGGAAGGAGGCGGTGTACTGGGTCGAGGCCTATGCCAGTTCGCTGCAGCTGCACAAGACGCCGCTGTCGATCGCGCAGATCTTCAGCAACCAGCGCGAGGGCACGCCGCGCAGCTGGATCTTCACCTCGGCGACGCTGGCGGTGAAGAACGACTTCAAGCATTTCTCGCACCAGCTGGGCCTGTACGACGAACCGGCCATGTCGTGGCCGAGCCCGTTCAACTATGCCGAACAGGGCATCCTGTACGTGCCGCAGGGCTTGCCCGATCCGAACTCGATGGGCTACACCGATGCGGTGCTCGATTGCGCACTGCCCGTGATCGAAGCGGCCGGCGGCCGCACGTTCCTGCTGTGCACCACGCTGCGGGCGGTAAAGCGTGCGGCGGAACGGCTGCGCGACGAATTCGAGCGGCGCGGCCTGAAGTATCCGCTGTTCGTGCAGGGCGACCGGGGCCGCACCGAACTGCTGGACCAGTTCCGCAAGGCCGGCAACGGGGTGCTGATCGGCAGCCAGAGCTTCTGGGAGGGCGTGGACGTGCGCGGCGAGGCGCTGTCGCTCGTCATCATCGACAAGCTGCCGTTCGCGCCGCCGGACGATCCGGTGCTGGCGGCCCGCATCGAGGTGATGGAGAAAAAAGGCATGAATGGCTTCGTGCACCACACGCTGCCCGAGGCGATCATCAACCTGAAGCAGGGTGCCGGCCGCCTGATCCGCGACGAAAGCGACCGCGGGGTGCTGATGCTGTGCGACCCACGCGTGATCTCGAAACCCTATGGCCGCCGCATCTGGCAGAGCCTGCCGCCGTTCAAGCGTACCCGCGAACAGGCCGAAGTGATCGCCTTCTTCCAGCCGCCCGCGGCGCCCTGAGTGCCCCTTGCGCGAATGCCTGGCTGCGCAGTCCTTTGACTGCGCAGTACAGGTTTGCGCCAGCGCAAAGTAACCGTTGACCAGCTTGTTACAGTGGGCCGCAACAGTTACACAAAAAAATACAAAAATCAGGGGAGAAACAGGAGAGGACGACATGACGATCCGCTATGGCTGTTTCTTCAGCTATGCCCATGGCCAGCACGCCTACATGAGGGAATTCCGCAATGCCCTCGTCGACGCGCTGCGCTGCTATCTCGAACCACATCTCGATACCGAAGCCGAACTGTTCGTCGACAGCGAGCAGCTGGGCGGCGGCGACGACATCGACGCGAAAATCGCGCGCGCCATGTGCGAGAGCGTCTGCATGATCATGATCTACACGCCCAAGTACGAGGCGCACCCGTACACCCGGCGTGAATTCGCCGCCATGCAGCTGATCGAGGCCGAACGCCGTGCATGGTATCCGTTGCCCAGCCACCTGATCATCCCGGTGATCATGACGCGCCATCCGATCGGGCTGCCGGCGCAGATCAGCGAGCCGGGATATTACGTCGACTTCTCGCGCTACACGCTGGCCACCGGCGACCTGAAGACGAATCCCGATTTCTTGCCGGACATCGACAGGATCGTGCAGCGCATCGTGGCGCATTATCACTACCTGAAGTACAACATGCCGCCGGAGCACGATTGCGGCCGGTTCGTGCTGCCGCCGGCGCCGCCGGCATGGCGCCCGATGCCGCCGCCGCACTTCCCGCGGTAGGCCGTTGCGCAGGCGTCCGCGAACATGCTCGACGCCGCCGGCCGATGCCGCTCCCGGCCTGCACGCCGGGCTTTGCCGGCTTGATTGTTTGCACGTGCTTTTGCGCTCTACGCGTCTCGACCTTTTACGCGTCCCTGTCTTTACGCATCCCTACCATTTTTATTAAGGGCCTGCCATGGAACCGCAGCAACTGTCTCTTCCGCCCCTCGATGAACCCGGCGAAGTCGTCACCTTCCATTCCCACAAGGGCGGCGCCGGGCGCACGATGGCGCTGGCGAACCTGGCCGTCATGCTGGCACGCCGCAACAACGCGACCGTGCCCGTGCTGATGATCGACTGGGACATGGAGTCGCCCGGCCTGCACCATTATTTCAGGGCGGCAGGCGATGGGCCGGGGGTGCTGGAACTGTTCGAGGCCTGCCGCGACCTGCTGCTGCACCGCACGCGCCTGGGGTGCGAGCGTGATGACGCGGCGCTCGCCCAGGCCGTGCTGGATGCGGTGGGGTGGGAGCAATACGTGTGCCGGGCGGACCACGGCCGCCCGCTGTACCTGATGCGGGCCGGCCGGCAGGATGCCAGCTATCCGGAGCGGCTCGCGCGGCTCGACTGGGAGGCGCTGTTCGATGCCTGTCCGGCACTATTTCGCGTCTTCGCGGAGAACCTGGCGCGCCGCTTCCGCCATGTACTGATCGACTCGCGCGCCGGGCGCGGCAGCACATCCGGCATCTGCACCACGCTGCTGCCGACCAAGCTGGTGCTGGTGTTCGCCCCGAACCGCCAGAGCCTGGAAGGCATCGAAGCGCTGATCGGCCGGGCCACGACCTGGCGCCGCAGTCATGAGGACGAGCAGCGCCAGATGCTGATCTATCCGCTGCCGTCGCGCATCGAGATGGACGATTGGGCGCGCCGCGCGCTGTGGCGGCGCGGCGATCCCGAACGCGGCATCCCTGGCTACCAGCCATTGTTCGAGCGGGCGCTGGCCGAAGCCTACGGGCTGCCGCGCATTTCACTGGAAAGCTATTTCGACGAGGTGCAGCTGCAGCAGGCGCGTGACCTGGCATGCGGCGAACCGTTGCCCGTATTCGGCGACGAGGAAGGTGACCGGTTTTCCGTCACCCGAACGTTCCAGGCGTTCCTCGGCTGGTTCCTCGGCGGCTACCGGCCATGGCAATCGCACGATGAAATTCCCTTGCTGAACGCGGTGGCGCAAGGCCGCGCGGCGATGGCGCGCGGCGGGCGCGGCGTTTCACTGCCGCTGGCGCGAGACCTGGCCCGGCTGGGCGAGCTGTACCACCGCGAGGGACGCCTCGACCAGGCCGCCGGCTGCCTCGAAGAGGGCCTGTCGCTGCAGGTGCTGATCCTGGGCGAGGATCACGCCGACACACTGGACAGCAAGGCCGCGCTGGCGGACCTGCTGTTCGAGCAGGAACAATACCAGGAAGCGCACGCCCTGCAGGAAGTCGTGCTGGCAGTGCGCGGGCGGCTGTTCGGCGCCGATGCCCCGGTAACGCTGGAGGCGGCGTCCGCGCTGGCGGCGACACTGGCGCACCTGGACCGGATCGCCGAGGCGCTGGCATTGCAGGATGCCGTCGTCGACGCGCATCGGCGCCAGCTGGGCAACGATCACCTGGCCACCATGGAAAGCCTGGCGGTACGGGCCGATATCCTGTGCCACGGCGAGCAGCTCGACGGAGCGGTCGACCTGCTCGAGCAGGTGCTGGCGTTGCGCACCCGGCTGCTGGGCGGCGAGCATGCGGACACGGTGCGCACGCGCAATGTGCTGGCCCAGGCACACATGCGCCTGAAACACCCCGAATCGCCGGCCGCACGCGAGGCGCAGGGGCGCGAGCACCGCGTGATGGGCGTCGAACAGCCGCGTGGCGGGTACCCGGCCAGCCGTGGCCACCGGGTCGCCCCGGACGATCTCGTGGTGGACGAGCTGTCCGGGTCGCGCCTGGACATGCGTTGAAAGCGCCACATTTTTCAGCACATGACACCACCGGCATACGCTGGGCCGTCGTTGCTTCAGGTAAAATTCCCTCATGAGGATTCTTATCAGTAACGACGACGGCTACCTGGCTCCGGGCATCAATGCACTGGCGGACGCGCTTGCCGCAATCGCCGATATCGTGGTGGTGGCGCCGGACAGCAACCGCTCCGGCGCTTCCAACTCGCTCTCGCTGGACCGCCCGCTATCGGTGCAGCAGGCCGCTAACGGTTTCTATTTTGTCAACGGCACGCCGACCGATTGCGTGCACGTGGCGCTGACGGGCATGCTGGTCGAGCGGCCCGACCTGGTGGTGTCCGGTATCAATAACGGCCCCAACATGGGCGACGACACGCTGTATTCCGGCACCGTGGCGGCGGCGACCGAAGGCTACCTGTTCGGCATTCCGGCCATCGCCTTTTCGCAGGGCGAGTGGGGCTGGGCCCATATCGACGATGCGGCCAAGGCTGCGCGCGACATCGTGCTGCGCTATGCGGACGCGCTGGAAAAGCCCTATTTGCTCAATGTAAACATCCCGAACCGGCCTTATGACGAGCTTGGCAAGCCGCTGGCCACCCGGCTGGGCCGGCGCCACCAGGCCGAACCGGTCATCAAGTCGCACGACCCGCGCGGCCGCGAAATTTTCTGGATCGGACCGCCGGGCGCCTGCAAGGATGCGGGCGAGGGCACCGATTTCCATGCGGTGCAGGCCGGGCGTATCTCCATGACGCCGTTGCAGATCGACCTGACCCACCGACCCCAACTCGACCTCCTGGCAAAGGCCCTCGGATGACCGACAAGCCCCGTACTTTCCCGCTGCCCTTGTCGTCAGTGACGGACAAGGGGCAGAAAAAGCAGCCCGTGTTCGGCCCGGTGGCGACGCCGCAGACGGCCACGCGCAATGCGGCCAATAACGCGGCCAGTAATGCGCCCAATAATGCAGCCAATAATGCAGCGGCACTGCGCGCGGCACCCGGGGCCGCATTCAGCAGTGATTTCGGCAAGCCTGGCAGGGAGCCGATGCGGGAGCATCAGAGGGGCCCTGTGTACGGCCCCGCGCATGGCGTGGCCGGCGCCGTGCGGCCCGCTGGCGTGGAACGGGTGCTGCCCGGCGCGCCGCGCCAGGATGCGCTGGTATCGGGTGCGGTCAGGCGCGCGATGGTGGCACGGGTGGCGAAAATGGGCGTGCGCGACACGGTCGTCCTGAACGCGCTGGAAGCGGTGCCGCGCCACCTGTTCGTCGAGGAAGGGCTGGCGCCACAGGCCTATATCGATGCCTCGCTGCCGATCGGCCACCACCAGACCATCTCGCAGCCCTATATCGTGGCGCGCATGATCGAGGTGATGCGGCAGGGCACGGTGCTGAAAAGCGTGCTGGAAATCGGTACCGGTTGCGGCTACCAGGCAGCCGTTCTTGCATGTATTGCACAAGACGTGTATTCCATTGAGCGTATCAAGCCGTTACATGAGCTGGCGAAAGCCAACCTGCGGCCGCTGCGGGTACCAAACCTGCGGCTGCACTACGGAGATGGTATGCTTGGGCTGCCACAGGCAGCGCCGTTCGACGGCATCATCCTCGCCGCTGCGGGTCTGGAAGTACCGCGCGCGCTGCTGGAGCAACTCGCTATCGGCGGCCGATTGGTGGCGCCGGTAGGCGAACGCACCCAGCACCTGGAGCTGGTCACGCGCGTGGCAAAGAGCGAATGGCAACGCCAGTTGCTCGAGGATTGCCACTTCGTACCGCTGCGGCCCGGTACTGTGTGAAGAACAAGTAATAACCCGCCTGGCCGCACGACAACGCCCGGTTCCCCTGACCGGAGCCGCCGCGTGCCGCCTGAAGGTGTAGCCGAGAGATATCAAACCCGATGAGCATGACGAAAAAAAGTACCCTGTTTGTGTTGTTGCCGCTGGCGGTGTTGACCGCCTGTACTTCCACCCCGAACCAGGCGCCCGTGATCGACCGCCCGATCGTGCGCCGCGCGCCTGCGCCGGCACCTGCCCCGGCACCGGTCCACGAAACCCGGGAAGGCTACTATACGGTGAAAAGGGGGGATACGCTGGTGCGTATCGCGCTCGATCATGGCCAGAATTACCGCGACATCGTAGCGTGGAACAATCTGGCCAATCCGAACGACATCAAGGTTGACCAGGTGCTGCGCGTGGCGCCGCCGGAGGATGCGCCGGGCGTGCGCACGGCCGCCGTGGCGATGCCGCCGGATACGACGAAGATCGCGCCACCGCCGCCGAAGAAAACCGAACCGAAGGGCGACAAGAAGCCGTTTGCCGAAGGCGACGGCAAGCCCGACCCGGCGCCGAAGGCCGCCGAGCGGCCTGTGCAGCTGGCGAGCGTGAAGCCATCCGCCCCAGCCGCCCCGGCGACACCCGTGCTGTCCGCCGAAGACCGCGAGGTCAGCTGGATGTGGCCGGCCGAAGGCCGGGTCGTCGGACAATTCGACGAAGGCAAGAACAAGGGTATCGACATCGCCGGCCGCCCCGGACAGCAAGTGCTTGCGGCAGGTGGAGGGAAGGTGATGTATGCCGGTAGCGGCATCCGCGGTTATGGTAATCTTGTCATTGTTAAGCACAGTAACGGCCTGCTGTCCGCGTATGCCCACAACCGGTCCATCCTCGTGAAGGAAGGCCAGTCGGTCAACAAGGGCCAGGCAATCGCCGAGATGGGCGATTCCGATTCCGATAGCGTCAAGCTGCACTTCGAGATCAGGCAGCAGGGCAAACCGGTGGATCCGTCCAGATTCCTGCCCAACCGTTAGCGATCACTCGTCAGGGCTCGCCACCAGGCGAACACTCATCAGTCATCGCCCGGCAGCTGCCTTGCGCCAGTGCTCGCCCGCTGGCGATCACTGATAGGTAACGCTCATGTCAAGCTCGTTGAATGATGCTCTGGAAGAAGATCCCCTCCCGGTCGAATATTCGGACGAGGCGCTCGCCGACGAACAGCTCGGCGACGATGGTGGGAGTGACGATGGGGATGACGACGGGCGCGATGGCGGTGGTGGTGGCGGCGGTGGCGAACTCGCCGTCGACGACCGCCGCGCCGCGCTGGCCAGCGTCGACGAGCTGAAGAAGGTATTGGCGGCCGAGCTTTCCACCGATACCACGCAGCATTACCTGAACCAGATCGGCACCCGGCCGCTGCTGACCGCGCCGCAGGAAGTCCACTTCGCCACGCTGGCCAAGGCGGGCGATTTCGCCGCCCGGCAGAAAATGATCGAGCACAACCTGCGGCTCGTCGTCTCGATCGCCAAGCATTACATCAACCGCGGCGTGGTGTTACTGGACCTGATCGAGGAAGGCAATATCGGCCTGATGCGGGCAATCGACAAGTTCGAGCCCGAACGGGGCTTCCGCTTTTCCACCTATGCCACCTGGTGGATCCGCCAGAGCATCGAGCGGGCCATCATGAACCAGGCGCGCACGGTGCGGCTGCCGGTGCACATGGTGCGCGAGCTGAACCAGATCCTGCGCGGCAAATACCACCTCGAGGCGCAGCACCATAACGGCAAGGATGCCACCGCCGAGGACATCGCCGACCTGGTCGGCCGCCCGGTCGAGGAGGTGCAGGATATACTGGCATTGTCCGAGCACGCCACGTCGCTCGATGCCCCGCTCGACAACGACCCGCAGTCGTCGCTGATGGACATGCTGCCCGGCGATGCCGACGACAGCCCGGATGCGCGCGCCGAACACCACGAAATGACGCAACTGGTGCGCGACTGGCTGTCGCGCCTGCCGGACAAGCAGCGCATCGTCATCATGCGCCGTTTCGGCCTCGACAACGACGATCCCGCCACGTTGGAAACACTGGCCGAGGAAATGGGCGTCACCCGCGAGCGCGTGCGGCAGATCCAGCAGGAAGCGCTCGTCAAGCTGAAGCGGGCAATGGCCGCGCGCGGCGTGGTGCGTGACTCGCTGCTTTGAGCTGCCCACACTCACATAGCCACTGACGGTCACATCGTTCTGGCCACTGTTGTAAGCCAGCCATGTCCCGGCGTGGGCACGGCCGGCCGGCCGGCACGTATTTGCGCATGGGCCGCCGCTCCGGCGGCAATCCCGCCGCGCCTTCTGCTATCATATTGCCCTTCCAAATCGCCGCCTCGCCGGCCAATCGACGGACACCATGCAAGACAACAGCATCGAAATCAAATCGCTCGACATGGACGCGCGCGGCGTCGGCCACATGCAGGATAACGAAGACGGCACGCCGGGCAAGGTGGTGTTCGTGGAAGGCGCGCTGCCGGGCGAGCGCGTCAGCTTCGAGCTGCTGCGCAAGAAGAAAAACTGGGAATCGGGCCGCGCCACCGTGATCCACCGCGAATCGTCGATGCGCGTGCAGCCGAAATGCGTGCATTTCGATGTCTGCGGAGGCTGCTCGATGCAGCACCTGGAAGCGAGCGCGCAGGTGGCGGTCAAGCAGCGCGTACTCGAAGATAACCTGTGGCACCTGTCGAAGGTCAAGGCGGATGTGATGATGCGCCCGCTGCATGGTCCTACCTGGGGTTACCGCTACCGCGCGCGCCTGTCGGCGCGCTGGGTGGCCAAGAAGGAAACGGTGCTGGTCGGCTTCCATGAAAAAAGATCGGTGTTCGTGGCCGACATCAAGAGCTGCCAGATCCTGCCGAAGCACGTCTCGGACATGCTGGTGCCGCTGCGCACCCTGATCGGTTCGCTGTCGATCTTCGACAAGGTGCCGCAGCTCGAACTGGCGATCGGCGAAGACCTGACGGTGCTGGTGATGCGCAACATGGTGCCGCTGGCGAAGGACGACGAGGCGAAGCTGAAAGCCTTCGCCGACGAATTCGACATCCAGTGGTGGTTGCAGCCGAAGGGCCCGGAAACGGCGTATCCGTTCTACCCCCTCGGAAAGGAGCTGTACTACCTGCTGCCGGAATTCGGCATCCGCATGCCGTTCAAGCCGGTCGACTTCACGCAGGTCAACCACCAGATCAACCGCGTGCTGGTGCACAAGGCGCTGCGCCACCTGGACGTGCAGCCGGGCGAGCGCGTGGCCGACCTGTTCTGCGGCATCGGCAATTTCACGCTGCCGCTGGCCACGCAGGCGCGCGAAGTGGTGGGCATCGAAGGCAGCACCACGCTGACCGAGCGCGCCCAGCAGAACGCCGTCGTCAACGGCGTGGGCGACAAGACCACCTTCTACTGCCGCAACCTGTTCGAAGTGACCAAGGACGACCTGATCGCGCTCGGCAAGTTCGACCGCATCCTCGTCGACCCGCCACGCGATGGCGCCATGGCGCTGTGCCAGGCCTTGGCCGACCTGAAGGAAACCGACCCGGCGCTGCTGCCGAAGCGGATCGTCTACGTGTCGTGCAGTCCTTCCACGCTGGCGCGCGATGCGGGCCTGCTGGTCAATGGTGCCGGTTATACGCTGTCGCAGGCTGGCGTGATGAACATGTTCCCGCACACGTCGCATGTGGAATCGATGGCGGTGTTCGACCTGGCCTGACCGGATCGCGCCGCATCCTCGCGCCAGCATTGCCGGATGCAAGTGCCTGCCTGATGCACCCGCGCAACCCGGGCCGCGGCCCGGTTGGCAGCCCGCGCTTCTTGCAGGACTCGCTCTCCAGCTCGGCAGGGCGCCGCAGGGCGCTGGACCGCATGACGTTTACCGTGCGCGGCGGCGGCTGACGCTGCGCAGTCCCAGCAGCAACAGTCCTACGCAGAGCAGCGCACCCGACGATGGTTCGGGGACCGGCATGATCCGGGTAACGGTCGACACTGCCTGGAAGTACACCGACACGTCACGCTCTTCCGCGCTGCCGTTGGCAAAGGCCAGGGTGAAATCGTCTTCGATGGTCATCCGGTCCGGCCAGTCGGCGTAGGACAGGCTCTGGCGGGCAAACTGGGTGGCTGTGTAGCCGTTGCCGTCGACGATGCCGACATGGGCCGTGCCAATGGCTTCGTAGTATTGCGCCGATGCGCCGGCCCTGGCCGCCAGGAGCGACAGGTGGCCGTCGATCGTCAGCACCGTGTGTGGCCGCAGGCGAAAATGCAGCGCCTCGTTGGCACTGCCGCCAGCCGTGCCATAAATGCCGAGACTGCTATCGCCCGACGTGGCCGACGCAACATCGGCCAGTGCACCGCTGGTGCGTGCCGAGACCGAGGAACCTCCCAGGCCCAGCTGGACAGTTGCCGGCACCAGTGGCCCGGGATAGCCGGCCGCGTAGTAATCCGCCGTGCCGGCGTACAGGTACGCAAACAGTGACGGTACGACCGGCCCGATGGCGAAACCGGCTGCCGTGCCGTCCCCGGGTGTCAGGTCGAGCACGCCGAAGCGGACATTGGTGATGGCCGCGGTCGCGGTGCTACCGGCAACGGCGTCAAACGGGCTCAGCAACAGGAACAGCGATGCGATCGCCGCGGATACTGGACGTGGATTCATGGAAGCCTTCATGTGATGAGAGGGACGGAGGAGGATCGGCGCCTTCGGGCCACCGCATCATACGAACTGATCAGCTCGCCTCACTTGATCCTGCCCACACATGCCGACGGAACTTCTCGCAGCGCCAATCTGCCCACTGCCGCCATCACCTGCTTGTTGCCCAAAAATGGGGTCTGACCGGATCGCCGGACCGCCCGAATCTGGGAAACATTGCCAGAACGGGATTTGACCGGATCGCGGATCGCCGGAATTTTGGCACCGTTGCGCAGACCAAGACCAGGCCGGTATCCGGACCTGCCGGTTCACGCAAGCTGCAGGCATGAAAAAAGCCGGCGCAAGGCCGGCTTTCAGGGAGCGCGAAGTGCTTATTCGCGGCTGCCGCTGGTGAAGCCCAGGATCGACAGCAGGCTGGTGAAGATGTTGTACACGTCAAGGTACAACGCCAGCGTGGCGCTGATGTAGTTGGTTTCGCCGCCGTTGACGATGCGTTGCACGTCATACAGGATGAAGGCGGAGAAGATGCCGATGGCCAGCACCGAGATCGTCAGCGACAGGGCAGGGATGGCGAAGAAGATGTTCGCCAGCGATGCCAGGATGATCAGGACCAGGCCGATCATCGCGAACTTGGCCACGCCGGAGAAATCGCGCTTCGACACGGTGGCGATGCTGGCCAGCACGGCAAAGATCGCGCCGGTACCGCCTGCCGCCAGCATGACGAGCGTGCCGCC
>DASVVD010000783.1:0-3587 GCA_036386715.1 Pseudoduganella sp. | reverse complement strand
GGCCGATACGCGCGTCATCGCCCGGCGGCTCGCCGCCAACCGCCGCCTGCTGTGCGCCGCGTCGAAGTACCTGGCGCAGCATGGCGAGCCGAAGACACCGGCCGAGCTGGCGCGGCACAACTGCATCGCGATCCGGCAGGGCGACGAGGCGTATGGCGTGTGGCGCCTGCACAAGGGACGCGATGCAGGCAGGGAAGCGGAGCACGACGCCGCGGCGGTGAAAGTGCGCGGCAACCTGACCACCAACGACGGCGAGATCGCGGTGAACTGGGCGCTGGACGGCCACGGCATCCTGATGCGCGCCGAATGGGATATCGAACGCTATCTGCAGAGCGGACGGCTGGTGCAGGTGCTGCCGGGCTACCGCACGCCGGATGCGGATATCCATGCGGTGTATCCGCACCGGCACCAGCTGTCGGCGCGGATTCGCACGTTCGTCGATTTCCTGGTGGAGCGCTTCGGGCGCTTCGACTGAAGTGCCTGGGGCGCGTTCAGCTTCGGCGCAATTTCTTCGTCATCGCCAGCGCGGCCAGGCCCAGGCCGAGCATCGCGTAGGTGGAAGGTTCCGGGACGGGGGGCAGCTCCGTGAACGACAGCGACGTGATCGTGGCTTGCGCACTCATCAGTTCGCCGCTGTCGCGCCTGAAGGCATAGGTGACGGACGAGTAGAGAATGGCAGCCAGGTCCAGGCCGGCGGGTGGCGTGGCGCTGGCAAGCAGGCTGCCATGGGCGTCGCCGAACACGAAACTGCCTGCTTCGAGTGCGGAACCGGGTGCGTAGGTGTGCATCGAGACGACATCCGGGCCGGTGCCGGCCGGCATGTCGTATACCTGCATCAGGGCCAGGTGTGTCGTGGTCAGCCGCGATTCGAATGCCAGGCCCGTTTCCGGGTCGGTGATCGTCGAAGTGATGCTTCCCGTGTAATTGCGATAGATGCCGCCCTCGGGCTGCTCGGGTTGCCAGGCGGCCAATTGCAGGGCCGTATCATAGACCAGCGAGCCGCTCCAGGTGTCGCCGTTCGAGATCGTGGGCCCGGCCATGCTGCTCGCCTCCACGAAGCCGCCGCTGCTGGCACCGGCCGGTACCTCGTACACGGCATCCACCGTGGCGGTGAAGTCGTACCTGACGATGGCGGCATGGGCGGGGACGGCGGCAACTGCGGCAAGCAGCAGGGCGGAAAGGGAGTGCATGGCGGATCCTTGTGGTTGAATGGGTAATGTTCCCATTGTTTTTCCGCAAAGGTCAACCGAATTGTCAAGGTTGCACTATGCAAGCGGCTGGCGGAACTTGGGCCTGTCCCCCCGTGGCCTGATCGGCCAGCCAGGTACGAAAGGCCTGCAGCGGCGGGTGCTCCGTCTTGCCGTCCGGGTACAGCAGCCGGTAGGAGCGCTCGCTGCGGTAAACGTGTGGTGTGACCGTGACCAGCGCGCCGCGTGCCAGCTCGTCCTCGATCAGCAGGCGGGGCACCAGGGCGATACCCATGCCTTGCACGGCGGCCTCCGCCACCATAGAGAACAGTTCGAAACGGGGCCCTGCCATATCATGCTCTGCGGTCATGCCGTGCCCGGACGTCATGCCGAGTGAGCGGAACCAGTCGCGCCACAGGTAAGGCCGCGTGCTGATGTGCAGCAGCGGCTGGTTTTCCCAGTGCCTGCCACCGCCTGCCGACGCAAGGCGTCCCGGGCTGCTCACGGCCACCAGGTCCTCGTGCATCAGGAAGATGCCGCCGGTGCCGGGCCAGAGGGCTTCGCCGGCATGGATGGCGGCGTCGAGCGGCGTGTCGTCGAACAGGAACGGGCGGGTACGGGAACTGAGGTTGACCGTGATGCCCGGGTACCGTGCCAGGAAATCGGGCAGCCGCGGCAGCAGCCACCTGGTGGCGAAGGTGGGCACCACGCCCAGCTCCAGCGTGCCGCCACTGCCGCCGCCGGCCATCATTTCCAGCGCGTCGCGCTCCACGTCGTCGAGCCGGGCGGTCACCTTGCGGCTGTAGGCCAGGCCGGCATCGGTCAGTGCCACGCCGCGCCGGCTGCGGCGGAACAGTTTGACACTTAAAAAGTCCTCGAGCACGCCGATCTGCCGGCACACCGCGCTTTGCGTGACGGACAGTTCGTCGGCCGCTTTCGTGAAGCTCTGGTGGCGTGCTGCCGCCTCGAAGGCGGCCAGGGCCAGGGTAGAAGGTATTTTACGGCGCATGTTCTATCTCCGACTCGGATTCTCCAAGTGCGTTTTCCGCACAGGTCAGTGCGCATAAAACGTTTGCCGCACGATTGGCGCGATTGTACATTGTAGGAATGACCAACCTGCATGCGAGCACGAAATGACATCCAAGCACAAAGCCGCCTTCCACTGGGACGACCCGCTGCTGCTGAACCAGCAGCTTACCGACGAAGAACGCATGGTGCGCGATTCCGCCAGCGCCTATTGCCAGGACCGCCTGCTGCCGCGCGTGCTCGAAGCGTTCCGCAACGAAAAGACCGACATCGAGATCTTCCGCGAGATGGGCGAACTGGGCCTGCTGGGCGCGACCATTCCGGAAGCGTACGGCGGCGCCGGCCTGAACTACGTCTGCTATGGCGTGGTGGCGCGCGAAGTCGAACGCGTCGACTCCGGCTACCGCTCGATGATGAGCGTGCAGTCGTCGCTGGTGATGGTGCCGATCTTCGAATTCGGCAACGAGGAAACCAGGCAGAAATACCTGCCGAAGCTGGCGACGGGCGAATGGATCGGCTGCTTCGGCCTGACCGAGCCGAACCATGGCTCCGATCCCGGCAGCATGATCACCCGCGCGCGCAAGGTCGACGGCGGCTACCGGCTGACCGGCAGCAAGATGTGGATCACCAACAGCCCGGTCGCCGACGTGTTCGTGGTGTGGGCCAAGGATGACGAGGGCGCGATCCGCGGCTTCGTGCTGGAAAAGGGCTGGCAGGGCCTGTCCGCGCCGGCGATCCACGGCAAGGTGGGCCTGCGCGCGTCGATCACCGGCGAGATCGTGATGGACGAGGTGTTCTGCCCGGAAGAAAACGCCTTCCCCGAGGTGCGCGGCCTGAAGGGCCCGTTCACCTGCCTGAACAGTGCCCGCTACGGCATCGCCTGGGGTGCGCTGGGCGCGGCCGAGGATTGCTGGCACCGCGCCCGGCAATATGTGCTGGACCGCAAGCAGTTCGGCAAGCCGCTGGCGGCCAACCAGCTGGTGCAGAAGAAGCTGGCGGACATGCAGACCGAGATCACGCTGGGGCTGCAGGGCTGCCTGCGGCTGGGCCGCATGAAGGACGAGGGCAGCGCCGCCGTCGAGATCACGTCGATCATGAAGCGCAATTCCTGCGGCAAGGCGCTCGACATCGCCCGGGTGGCGCGCGACATGATGGGTGGCAACGGCATCAGCGACGAGTTCGGCGTGGCACGCCACCTCGTCAACCTGGAAGTGGTCAACACCTACGAAGGCACGCACGACATCCATGCGCTGATTCTCGGCCGCGCGATCACCGGCATCGCAGCCTTCGCCAATTGACCCACCCCCGTCCCTCGCTCACTGCGTGTAGCTCGACTCCCTCCTCAAGGGGGCGATGCCAGCGGCCCGGCGAAGC
>DASVVD010000782.1:0-9010 GCA_036386715.1 Pseudoduganella sp. | reverse complement strand
CGTCAACACGGTGGATGACCTGGCCCGTGTGAAAGGCGTGGTGGCCAACGCGGCGTCGCGCTGCGTGGTGCTCAATGCCGAGGACCGGTATTGCGTGCGGATCGGCGCCAGGCTGGCGGAAAAAGTGGAAATCCTCTACTTCGCGCTGGATCCGGACAATCCGCTGCTGCTCAAGCACCTGCACAACGGCGGCCGCGGTGCCTACCTGCAGGATGGCCAGCTGGTGATTGCCGACGGCACCCGCCACCAGGTGCTGCTGCGCGCGGCCGACATGCCGTCCACACTCGGCGGCCACGCCCGCTACAACATCGCCAACGGCCTGGCCGCGGCCGCCGCATTGCTGGCCACCGGGTTTTCGGCCGAGCAGATCGCCGCGGGCCTGGCCAGCTTCGTCTCGGACGGCCGTACCAATCCGCTGCGCAGTAACGTGTACGACGTGCGTGGCGTGACGGTCGTCGTCGATTATGCGCACAACCCTGCAGCGTACAAGGCGCTGTCGGGCATGGCGCGCGGGCTGTCGAAAGGCCGGGTCATCGGCGTGATCACCGCGCCGGGTGACCGCCGCGACGAGGACCTGCATGCCGTCGGCGACACCTGTGCGCGCGGCTTCGACGAGATCGTGATCTACGAATCGAACAGCCGCGGCCGACCCGCCGGCGAATGCACCCGGCTGATGCTGGCCGGCGCCCAGGCCAGCGGCCAGCGGCACGACATGCTGCATGGCCGGCCGGCCGGGCACGAGGCACTGCGCCACGGCCTGTCGCTGTGCAAGCCGGGCGACGTCCTGGTGTTCGCCTGCGCGTCGTCGCTCAATGAGGTGGTCGAAGCGCTGCGCGAAAGCGACCCCGCCAGCGCGCAGCAGATCGCTGCGCAGGCCGCGCTGGTGTAGCGGAGGGTCTAAAGGGGTCTGTCCCCGGTAAGCGTTGGCTTTAACCTGAGCCACCGGCGTTTCAAGGGGACTGACCCCGGTTTTTTGGTTGCGCCGTCGGAACGCATGCAAAAAACCGGGGTCAGTCCCCTGGCAGCGCCGGCGACTACCGGAAAGGCTACCGCTTACCGGGGACAGACCCCCGCCAGTCCGGCGCGCAGCAACAGCGGCGTCAATCCCGTCCACCGCTTGAACGAGCGGCGGAAATTGGCGGCGTCGTGGAAGCCGAGGTAGCGCGCCACCGCCTCGTTGTCGGCTCCCTGCGCATGGAACATCCACAGCGCCACATGCGTGCGTACCTGGTCCAGCTCGGCCTGGAAATGCGTGCCATGGCGCGCCAGCTGCCGCTTCAGCGTGGCCGGGCTGACACCGAAGTCGGCCGCGGTGCGCTCCAGCACCGGCGCCATGCGCACCCGCTCCAGCAGGTAGTCGTACAGTGCGGCCAGCAGCCCGGCCGGCCGTTCCGGCTCGCCTTCGGCGGCCCGCAGCGCCAGCGCGGCGGCCAGCGCGCTGCCGCGCGGCCATGGCCGGTCCAGCCATGCGGGCTCGATCAGCATCGCATCGAACTGGCAGTCGAAACGCAGCGCGCTGCCGAGGTGGACGTGATGCTGCTCCACATGCCGCGGTGCCGCGCGGTTGAAGCAGAAACGCCAGGGCAGCCGCTCGCCGCCCAGCCAGCGGCACAGCGCCACCACCGCCGTCATGTGCATCTCCACCAGCGCCGGCCGCAGGCCTGGCGCGCCATGGCTGTCGACCCAGTACAGCGCGGCCATGCCGTCCCAGCTTTCGAAACGGGGCCGCAACAGCGGCGTCAGGCGGGTGTGCCAGCGGCACAGGATCGCCAGCGCTTCGCGCAGCGTCGGCGCCTGCACCAGGGCGTTGCTGGGGGCACCATCGTGGCCGGGCAGCAGCAGCTGGCCGAGCATGAAGGGGGTGTCCGGGCTGTCCAGCGCGCGCAGTGTGTTCGCCAGCAGGCCCAGGTACTGCGCCGGCGCCACCATGACGCCGGGCCCGGCAAGCGGATCGAGCCCGGTGCCGCGCAGCAGCGCGCTCTCGCAGGCGTCGCGCGAGCGCGCGAACGCCAGCACCAGCGCCGGCTGCTGGTGCGCCGGAATGGACGGCTCGACCGCACCGCGCCAGGCGATCATGCCGCGTCCACCTGGCGGCACAGGTCCGCCAGCACCATGTCCGGCGTGCGGCCAGGCACGGCATCGGCCTGCGCACAGCCGTGGCGCAGCGTCAGCGGAACCTCGATCGTGCCGGCGTGGTGGCGCATCATCGCCACCATCGCGCACAGATGCTGCGCCACGTCGCGCGCCGCCGCCTCCGGCAATCCAGGCATCAGGACGGCGAAACGGTCGCCGGCGTAGCGGCACAGCAGGTCGTCGCTGCGCAGGTTCAGCAGCAGCATGTGGCTGACGGCCTGCAGCACGCGGTCGCCTTCGGCCTGGCCATGCTCGCGGTTGACGCGGTGGAATCCGTCGATATCGAGCAGGACCAGTGCGCAGGTGCCGCGCTCGCGCTCGAGCCGGGCACGCAGGTAACGTGCATCGGCCAGCTGCGTCACGCGGTCGAACGCGCGGTGGTCGCGGAACAGGCGCTCGCGCTTCTTCAGGTGCTCGGTCAGGGTGGCCTGCTCCTGGCGCCAGCAGACCATGCCCGCGGTCAGGATCGCCATGCCCAGCGGCACCAGGGCTTCCAGCGCGTTGTCCCACAGCGCCGCCTTGTCGATGGCGAAGAATTCGTCCATGCAGTCGGCCCAGGAACCGAGCAGGATGGCGACGAAACCCGCGGCAAGCAAACGGGTCACGCGGCCGTCGGGCCGGCTGCCCAGCACGATCATGCACCATGCCGCGGCGGCCAGCGCGGTGCCGCCTTCGCTGGCCACGTCGAACCACTTCCAGCTGGCCAGCGGCTTGGCGGTGCCTGCAAGGGCATACGGGATGGCCAGCATCGCACAGGCGGTGATGATGGCGGCAAGGGAGCGGCGCTGGATCGTGTTCATGACCGGCCAGTCTACCGTGCCGTTGTGACAGGCCGATGACGGCGTTGCGCCACCGCCCGGGGTGCGATCGGCTCACTGGCGAAGTGCATTTCCCGCATCCTGCAGGCGATAACGGGCTGCGCCCCGATGGGGGGCGGGTCAATTCAGCTCATCGGACGCAGTGGCAGGCCAGGTGAGCGCCGGCTGTCACCGGTCGGTCACATTGACTGCCTAGAATCCGCCCCGTCCTCCACCAACCCCACCCATCAAAACATGCGACATCTTGCCCTTCCCGCCCTCGGCCTGCTGGCCGCCACGGGAGCCTGCGCCGCCGGCGATCCCACCGTGGTGATCGCCGGCCAGCGCGTCAGCCTCGCCAATGCCATTGCCGCGCAGGAGCGGGCCGACAACATCGTCAGCGTGGTCTCCAGCGACGGCATCGGCGGCCTGCCGGACAAGAATGCCGCCGAAGCGCTGGCCCGCCTGCCGGGCGTCGCCGTGCAGCGCGACCAGGGCGAAGGCCGCTACGTGGTCGTGCGCGGCCTGGCGCCGGACCTGAATGCCGTCACCATCAATGGCGCGCTGGTGCCGTCGCCCGAGGCGGGCACCCGTGCCGTGGCGCTCGACGTGCTGCCGGCCGGCCTGATCCGCACGCTGGAAGTATCGAAAACGCTGACGCCGGACCAGGATGCCAATTCGCTGGGCGGCACGATCGACGTGAAGACGCTGTCCGCGTTCGACCTGCCCGGCTCGCTGCTGACGATCGGCGCCGGGGCCAGCCACGACACCAGTACCGGCCAGACCAGCCCGTCCGCCAGCCTGCTGTGGGCGCAGCGTTTCGCCGGCGGCAAGCTGGGCGTGGCGGCCGGCCTGTCCGCCGAAAAGCGCAAGTTCGGCTCGGACAACGTGGAGACCGGCGGCGCCTGGAACGGCGACCGGCTGGCAGGCTTCGAGCTGCGCGACTACCTGCCGGTGCGCGAACGCCGCGCCGCCGCGCTGAACCTGGACTGGCGGCCGGATGCGGCATCGAGCTATGCGCTGCGCGGTTTCGTCAGCCGCTTCTCGGACAACGAGGTGCGCGACCGGCTGACCGTGAGCAATGTCGGAAACGATGACCTGGCCGAAGGCGTGACCGACAAGGCACGCCTCGAACGGCGCCTGCGCCAGCGCAAGTATACGCAGGAGATCGGCTCGCTGACGGCCAGCGCCGAGCGCCGCTTCGACGACTGGCGCCTGCACGCGGAAGCATCGGCCAGCCGTGCCACGGACGACGCGCCCGAATCGATCAACGACGCGCGCTTCCGCGCCAGTTTCAGCGGCGTCGGCTTCACCAACACCACGGCGCCGCGCCTGGTCGCGCCGGTTGGCGCCTATGATGCCGCCAGCTACAGCCTGAACGCGATCACGCTGCAGCAAAGCAGCGCCGAAGACCGCGCGAAGGCGCTGCGCCTGGACCTGGCGCGCGCGTTCGACGACGGTCTTGCCGTCAAGTTCGGCGCCAAGGGCAGCCGCCGCGACAAGGACAACGATACCAACCAGTGGTCCTATAACAGCAACAGCGCGGGCAGCGCCGCCTATTGGGGCCCGGGTCCGCGCTCGATGAGCGCGTTCGTGGCAGCGCACCAGCTGGATTATGCGTTCGGCCCGATCGGCACGGCGCTGGACCCGGCTGCGATCCGTGCCCGGGTGGCGAACCTGCCGCGTGCCGGCGCGCGGCAGGCCGCCGAATCGGCGCTGGACGATTTCGCCCTGCGCGAGGATATCGACGCCGCCTACATGCAGGGCACGCTGGGCCGCGGCGCCTGGTCGCTGCTGGCCGGCGTGCGCGCCGAGCACACCCGCTTCGGGGCCGCCGGCCAGCAAGTGGCGGATGGCGACACGATCACGCCGCGCCGCGCCGGCCGTTCCTACACGAACTGGCTGCCGACGCTGCAGGGCCGCTACGACCTGGACCGCGCCACCAGCGTGCGCGCGGCATGGAGCAATGCCGTGGTGCGGGCCAATTTCAGCCAGCTCGCGCCCGGCATCAGCCTGGACAGCGCAACCGAGGCCACCATCGGCAACCCCGACCTGGCGCCGTTGACGTCGCACAACCTGGACCTGGGGATCGAGCGGGTGCTGGGCAGCGCGGGCACGCTGTCCGCCTACGTGTTCCACAAGGACATCAGCAACTTTACCTACGCGACCAACCTGGCGGGCTCGGGCCAGTGGGCCGGCTATACCACCGCCACCTCGTATGCCAATGGCGACGGCGCGAAAGTCAAGGGGCTAGAGCTGGCCTGGCAGCAGCCGCTGCGCATGCTGCCGGCACCGTTCAACGGCCTGCTGGTGGGCCTCAACGCCACGTTGACGCATTCGCGCGCCGGCATCGACAGCTTCGACGAGGACAGCGGCACACGCTCCAGCCGAACGATCCGCATGCCGGGGCAGTCGAACCGGATGGCCAACGTGATGGTGGGCTACGAGGCCGGCCCGGTCAGCACGCGCCTGGCCGCCAACTACAAGTCCGGCTACCTGCTGGAACTGGGCGGGAACGTGCTGGACGCGTCGCAGGACCGCATCGTCGACAGCCAGGCACAGCTCGACTTCTCCCTGTCATGGCAGGTCGACCGGCGCTGGCAGCTGTCGTTCGAAGCCAGCAACCTGAATAATGAAAAATACTATGTGTACCAGGGCGTGAAGACGCACAACGTCCAGTACGAACAATACGGCCGCACCTACAAGATCGGCCTGAAAGCGAGCCTGTTCTGATGAAAAATGTCGTCACGATGTTCCTGCTGGCTGCCGCGCATTCAGCCGCGCATTCAGCCGCTCATGCAGCCGCCCCTGCGGCATCGCCGGCGAAACACGCCGGTGAACTGCCGGCCGCCGTCGCCGGGGCCCGCGATCTTGCCCCGCTGCCGGGCGGCTGGCTGGTACTGGAAAAGAATGCGCTGCGCCTGCTCGATGGCGCAGGCCGCGAGCGTGCCGCCCTGGCGGTACGCGGGCGCCAGCTGGACGCACGCACCGACCGTGCCGGCGCCACCCTGGCGATCGTCATCGAT
Source organism: Pseudoduganella sp. (assembly GCA_036386715.1). Lineage (GTDB taxonomy): Bacteria > Pseudomonadota > Gammaproteobacteria > Burkholderiales > Burkholderiaceae_D > Rugamonas. The sequence continues at coordinate 3,054 of DASVVD010000782.1, read as the reverse complement.
GCCAACGCCGAACGGGCGATCCCGGTACGAGCCAATGGCCGCGCCGGCACCCTGGCAGCCATGCCCGCCCTGCCTGCGACGGATTACGGCATCGAGGCCGCCTGCCTGTACCGCGATGCGCAGCAGCTGACGTACGCCTTCCTGGTCGGCAAGGATGGCCAGGCCGAGCAATGGCTGCTCGATGGCGACGCGCCGGCCCGCGTGCGCCGGCTGGCCCTGCCGCCGCACACCAAGCACTGCCGCGTCGATGACGGTGCCGGCACGCTGTACGTGGCCGAGGAAGGCCTCGGGCTGTGGGCCTACCGTGCCGATGCCGAAGGCGCACCGGCACGGCAGCCGGTCGGCCTGGCAGCGCCGTTCGGCAGGCTGGCCGGTGGCGCCCACGCGCTGGCGGTGGTTGCCGGCGGTGTCGCCGCCGCCGATGGCAAAGACGTGCTGCACGCATGGCGCCGCAGCGGCGCTACGTGGCGCGCGGTGCCGGTCGACGCCGGCAATGCCGGCGGCCTCGCCGTCGATGGCGGCGGCAGGCTGCTCGCGCGTGGCAGCAAGGGATGGCAGGCCGTGCCCCTGGCGCTTCAGGCGACCGCACCCGCCGCGCCGCTACCGGTCGTGATGCCGCGCGCGCAAACCGAGCCGGTGGCCCGCGCCGGGGACGCCGCCGACGATCCGGCGATCTGGCGGCACCCGCTTGATCCCGCCGCGTCGCGCGTACTGGGTACCAACAAGAAGCAGGGCCTGCTGGTGTACGACCTGCAGGGCAGGCAGAAGCAGTTGCTGGAATCCGGCCGCCTGAACAACGTCGATATCCGCCAGGACGTGGCGTTCGGCGCCGAGCGCTTCGACCTGGCACTGGCCACGCAGCGCGACGAGAACGCGATGGTGCTGTATACGATCGGGGCCGATGGTACCGTGGCCGAGGCGGCGCGGCTGCCTACCGAACTGGACGAGATCTACGGCGCCTGCGTGGCGCGGCCGGCTGGCGGCGGGCTCGATGCCTTCGTCAACGACAAGGATGGCCGCTACCTGCATTACCGCATCGGCCGCGCCGACGGCAAATTCACCGCGCAGGTGGTGCGCCGCTTCCGCACCGCAAGCCAGCCGGAGGGCTGCGTGGCCGATGAAGCCGGCGGCCAGCTGTTCGTCGGCGAGGAAAAGCGCGGCTTGTGGGTGACGAGCGCCGACGCGACGCAGGCAGCGCGGCTGACGATGGTGCTGCCGGTCGGCGGCGTGCTGCAGGCCGATGTCGAAGGCGTGGGCATCTACCATGGCGCGCGGCGCAGCTACGTGGTGGTCTCCAGCCAGGGCAACGACAGCTACGTGGTGCTGGACGCCGCCCCGCCCTACAAGGTGCATGGCGCGTTCCGCATCGGCATGAACGTGGCCGCCGGCATCGACGGCACCTCGGAAACCGACGGCCTGGAGGTGACTTCCGCCAGCCTGGGCGGCCCGTACGCCCGGGGCATGCTGGTCGTGCAGGACGGCTACAAGCGCATGCCGGACGGCCCGCAGAATTTCAAGATGGTCGCGTGGGACGACATCGCCAGGGCGCTCGGCCTGGATTGACGGCGCAGGAAAATGGTTTAGACTCTGCTTTCCGCCAGCGGTTCGCCGCCCGGCGGAAAACAACGATCAAGCACAACCAGGCACAATCAACCACCACCACCACCACCACGCAGCAGGAGCACTCCCCCCAAATGACCCTCTGAGCCTTTGTTCGAATCGCACACCGCCACATCGCGCCAGCAGGCCAACTGCCCACGCTCACGGCAGGTTTGCGGCGCAATCGTTAACGCGTTTCAAAGGCTCGCCCATGGCTCACTCCACCTCTGCCGCACCGGCACCCTCCTCCATCGAACTGCACGGCGTCACGCTACGCCTGCCGGGCGGCAGGAGACTGTTCGACAACCTCACCCACGCGTTCGGCGCGCGCCGCACCGGGCTGGTCGGCCGCAACGGCGCTGGCAAGAGCATGCTGGCCCGCGTGCTCGCCGGCCTGCTGGTGCCGGACGGCGGCCGCGTCGTTGCGCATGGCACAGTCCGGTACCTGCCGCAACAGCTTGTCGCGGCAGCGGGCGTCACGGTCGCCGACATTGCCGACCTCGGTGCGCTGTTCGCCGCATCGGACCGTCTGGCATCGGGCAACGGCACGCCGGAGGACCTGGCGTTGCTCGATGGCCACTGGGGCCTGCCGGCCGATTTCACGGCGGCACTGGCCGATGCGGGCCTGCCGCAGCTGTTGCCCGCCATGCCGGCCGCCAGCCTTTCCGGCGGCCAGCTGGCCCGCGTGGCGCTGGCCGGTGCTTTCCTGTCCGCCAGCGCCATTCTCGTCCTCGACGAACCCACGAACCACCTCGACCGTGAAGGCCGTGCGTGGCTGCGTCACAAGCTCGATGCCTGGTCCGGCACGGTGCTCATCGTCAGCCATGACCGCGAGCTGCTCGACGTGGTCGACGCGGTCGTCGAACTCGACGAGCGCGGCCTGCATGCCTATGGCGGCAACTTCACGCATTACCAGGCGCAGCGCGATGCACAGGCTGCGGCGGCCAGGGCCACGCTGCAGCATGCGCGCACGGCACGCCACGCCGGGTTGCGGCAATTGCGCGAGGAACACGATGCACGGCAACAGCGTTCCGCCCGCGCCAGCCGCAGCGCCAAGGCCGAGAACCAGGCGGCAATCCTGCTTGGCCGGCGCAAGGCCGATGCGCAGACACATGCCGGACAGCAAGCCCGGCATGCGGACGGGACGCGGGCGCGGCTCGACGATGCAGTGCGCAGCGCGGCCCGCGGTCTCGACCGGGAAACGCCGCCGGCACTGCTGCTGAACAATGCGGCCGTGCCGGCAGGCCGCATCGTCGTCGCATACCAGGGGGCCGTGGCGCCCTGGCCGGCGGACGCGCAGCCGCTTGACCTCATGCTGTCCGGCCCGGTGCGCCTGGCGATCAGCGGACCGAATGGTTGCGGCAAGAGCACGCTGTTGAGGATGCTGGCCGGCGACGTCGCGCCGCGTGCCGGGACATGCGCGGCGCGGGTACCGTTCGCCTGGCTGGACCAGCA
>DASVVD010000781.1:0-5326 GCA_036386715.1 Pseudoduganella sp. | reverse complement strand
GTCCGCATGCGCAAAAAGCACTAGACGACTGGTCTAATTAAACCTATAGTAGAGACATCGAAGCGCCAGGCGATGCAAATGTGTTCTACATACCAGCAAAACCGGCTTACTTTCGCCATCTTTTAGACGACCGGTCTAATTACATTGAAATGACAAACTGGAGAGCAGCATGAAAAAAGTTCTGATGGTACTGACCTCGCATAGCGAACTCGGCAATACTGGCCGCAAGACCGGCTTCTGGCTCGAAGAGCTGGCCGCGCCGTATTACACCTTCAAGGATGCCGGCGTGGAAGTCGTGCTGGCCTCGCCGCTCGGCGGCCAGCCGCCGCTGGATCCGAAAAGCAACGAACCATCCTTCCAGACCGATCTGACGCGCCGTTTCGAGGCCGATACCGAGGCCACGGCGCAACTGGCCGCCACGCTGCGCCTGGACACGGTGAACCAGGCCGGCTTCGACACGGTGTTCTATCCGGGCGGCCACGGCCCGCTGTGGGACCTGGCCGAAGACCGTGATTCGATCGCGCTGATCGAAGCCTTCATCGTAGCCGGCAAGCCTGTCGCCCTGGTGTGCCATGCTCCCGGCGTGCTGCGCCACGTGAGCACGCCGGCCGGCCGGCCGCTGGTGGAAGGCAAGCAGGTGACCGGCTTTACCAATACCGAGGAAGAGGGCGTGGGCCTGACCGACATCGTGCCGTTCCTGGTCGAGGATGAACTCAAGGCCAAGGGCGGCGTGTATTCGAAGGGCGAGGACTGGGGCTCGTATGTGGTGCAGGATGGTTTGCTGATCACCGGCCAGAATCCCGCCTCGTCGGCAGCCGCCGCGGCGGCGCTGCTCGAACGGATTGCCTGAGCACATGCCAGCGAAACGGCTAGACGACCGGTCTAGCCATCGTTATAGTCTCGGCCATGGCGAAACTTCACGATAACGAGCCCGCCGTGCGGGACAACATCATTGCGGTCGGGCAGCGCATCATGTCCGGCAAGGGATTCTCGGCCGTAGGGCTGAACGAGATACTGACGGCGGCAAACGTGCCGAAGGGCTCCTTCTACCATTACTTCGGGTCGAAGGACGCTTTTGGCGAAGCATTGCTGTCGCACTACTTCGAGGACTACCTGGCGGACATGGACCGCATGCTCGGCCAGTCCACCTCGACGGCGGCGCACCGCATCATGGATTATTTCGATGCATGGCGCGCCAACCAGTCGTTCCAGGACTGCCAGGGCAAGTGCCTGGCGGTCAAGCTGGCGGCCGAGGTGGCAGATCTGTCCGATGCCATGCGTAGCGTGCTGGACCATGGCACAGCGGCCATCATTGCGCGGCTGGCCGCCGCGATCGACAGCGGCGTTGCCGATCATTCGCTGGCGATCGACGACCGTGCGGAAGAGGTGGCGGCCAACCTGTACCAGCTGTGGCTGGGCGCCAGCGTGATGGTCAAGATCGTGCGCGGCACCGCCCCCTTCGACTCCGCGATGGCGGTGACGGGACAATTGCTGCACCTGGATGGCTGATGCGCCCTGAAAGCAAAAGCCCGGCAATTGCCGGGCTTTTTACATGGGATGGCGTGATCGCATTGCCGTTTTCCTGGCCGATCCCAGCCATGGCGCGCTGAAGACGAGCCAGTTATCTTGCCGGGGCCGGCTGCGCAGCCGGTTGCGCCGCCTGGGCAGCCTGCGCCCTGGCCTGTGCATCGGCTGCCTCCTTCTGCTGGCGTGCCTTTTTCTTGGCCATGTGGCGGCCAACGACACACCCGCCCACGGCGCCTACCACGGAATGCTTGCCGGCAACGTGGCCAGCGACAGCGCCGACGGCGGCGCCCTTGACACATCCCGCCGCACTGGCCGAGCCGCTGGCGAACGCGATGCCCGCCAATAAAATGACCGCATAGTTTTTCACGATGTTTCCTTTCAAAGACAGCGCATTCCTGCCGTAATGGGTTTACCAAACAACTGAAACCCGGCCGCGACAGGCGGCGGTCGGCATTGTTGAGTAATTCTAGCAGAGCAAGAATTCATGCCGCCGCACTTCACGGCAACGGTGCGCGGCAAGGCAAGGCAAGGCAAGGCAACTATCTGACGGGTTTGGGTTGTGCGCCAGGCACCGTTTCCTCGCGCTGCCCCGCCCGCCGCAACAGTGATGGCGTGTCGATGGCCGCGGCCATCGCGCGATAGCCGGCATCCCCCGGATGCAGGTGATCGCCCGAGTCGAAGCCGGCCTGCAGGCGCCGTGGCCTGGCCGGGTCACGCAACACCGCATCGAAGTCGACGACACCATCGAAGATGCCGGCGGTGCGGATCCACGCGTTGAATTCGTCACGCAGGCGCTCCTTGGCGGCACTGTAGTGCCCGGCATAGGGCGTGCCTTCGAGCGCGCCTTCGAACGGCGGCAAGGTACCCGCCGTCACACGCACGTGCCTGGCGTGCGCCGCCGCCACCAGCTGGCGATAGGCGCTGGTGAGTTCATCGAGCGTGGCGGCGCGCTCGGCCGGCGCAAAAGGGCTGCCCGGCCAGCCGATGTCGTTTATGCCGAGCAAAACGATCACATCCGAGACACCCGGCTGGTCGAGCACATCGTCCTGGAGGCGGGACAAGGCGCTTTGCCCCATGCCATCCCTTGCCAGCCGCCCGCCCGAGATGCCGGCATTGGCAACGGCCATGCCATGCGGCGCCAGCCGCTGCGCCAGGAAATCCGGCCACCGGCGATCGGCATCCGGCGTCGAGCCATTGCCGTCGGTGATCGAGTCGCCGAGGGTTACGACGGTGCGGCCATGCCCGCCCGCTTCGACCTGCACGGCACTGAGGAACAGCCGGCCCGCGACGGCGGTGCCGGCTGGCATGGCGACAGCGGCCGTCGCATCGCCAGGGACCAGCTCGATGGTTTGCTGGGCGCCCCAGTGAAAACTTGTCACGGCAGTGCGCCCGGGCAGCCAGCTCGTGACGACGAGGCGCGCCAGTGCCGGCACCCGCACCGCCACAGGGTCGCTGGTGGCCGTTTCACCCGGCCTTATCGACACAGCGCGCCTGCCGGAAAACGTCAGCGCTTGCCCGGCATGGCCGTCATCGGCCAGGCGCACCCGTGCCGCGCCGATAGTCAGCGGCTCGCGACCGTAGCGGTTGGAGAAAACCAGCCTGATGCGATGGCCGCCAACGCCCAGCCGCACGGTTTCGCGCAGCGACTGGTTGTCGAGGTATGCGGGCACCTGCATCGGCAGGGGAAAGCTGCTGTCCCAGCCGGCCTGCGGCGCGGCATACCACGAGGTGAGCCAGTTTTCGCCAGCGGGTGCGGGATTGGCCAGGGCCCCGCCGCCAAGCGCCATGGCCAGGACAAGTGTTACCGCGCGCGGCAGGATGCGGTGCAGATTCAAAGCCATCATGACCTCCTTGGTGAAATGGAGGTGCCAAGATAGGCCATTCGATGTGCATCATGAAGATGGTAGGATCGACTACAACTTATTCTGTTTTGGAATGAATCGATGGACATGCTGCGTGCCATGCGCACTTTTGTACGGGTGCTCGAACTGGGCAGCCTGTCCTCGGCGGCCCGCGAATCGGGCACGACCCAACCGACCGTGAGCAAACTGCTGGCCCAGCTGGAGCGGCAATTGCAGGTGCGCCTGTTCGAACGCAGCACCCGGGGCCTGTCGCCGACCGAACAGGGCAGGCGCTTCTACCACGATGCCAGGCTGGTGCTCGAACAGTTCGATGCCGCGGTCAGCGGTGTCCAGGGCATGAACGGGCAGGTCGCGGGCCTGTTGCGCATTAATGCCCCGGTCGCCCTGGGCCAGTACCGCATCAATGGCATGGTCCAGCAGTTCCTGGCGGCGCACCCCGCCATCGAGGTGGAACTCATCCTGAACGACCGTTTCGCCGACCTGGTCGAGGAGGGCATCGATGTGGCGTTCCGCCTCGGCGGCACGCTGCCGCCGGATGCCATTGGCCGGCACCTGGCGAGGGTGCCGCGCTTCCTGGTGGCGGCGCCCGCCTATCTCGATGCACGCGGCATGCCATCCTCGGTGGACGACCTGGCCGGGCACGACTTCGTGCGCTTCGCCTGGACGCCGGGACACACCATCGACCTTTTTCGCGGCGGGGAACAGGTGCAGGTGCCTGCCCCGGGCAGGTTCCGCGTCAACAACGCGCTGGCGATACGCGAGGCACTGGTGCTAGGCAGCGGCATCGGCATCTGCCCGGCGTGGCTGATCGGCGACCTGCTGGACAGCGGCGAACTGGTGCGGGTACTGGACGGCTGGACGGCGCGCCACCAGGACCTGCACCTGCTGTATCCGTCGCGGCAGTACCAGCCGCTGCGCAGCAGGATGTTCATCGATTTCATCCTCGGCCAGTTCGCCTCGCTGCCCGGTTTCGATCGCCCATCGGCCGGATAACGGTGCCAATCCCCTCGAGTGTTGTTTTCAGGTTGCCAGGCGGGTCGCACGACGGCGTAAAAATTTGTCACCAGATGTAAACGTTCTGCGTTGACGTTGTCATGCGGCTTTCATGCCGCCAGCCATGCGCGGCAATGTCACCGAAAAGAGCGGGCCGGGAAGGCGGCTCCCTGTCAATTCCCGGTCAAGTAAAACGCTGCAGCGTTTATGTAAATTTCCTTTATCCGATATCGAAAACGGCATGAACCCTCACTAAAACCTGATTGGTTCGCCGTGCCGGTGGTGCCTACCATCGCGGTCTGGAAGCAGTCACCTGAACTGCATTGTCCAGGCAGCACACACCATCGGAGACTTCATGAAACACCCTATCCCGGGCCCGGGCACGCCCACCGCCGCAGCCATTTCTTCCCCAGTCCTGAAAATGCCGGTCGCCGCGCTGCTGGCTGCCGGTTTGCTGAGCACTGCTTCCGTCTGGGCGCAGCAGGCCGGGGAGGCAGCGGCCGGTGCCGCGAACGACACTGCCGTGGCCGGGCAGACCGCCGCCGTGGAGGAACGCAGTACCGCCGTGGAGCCGGCCGACGCCAAAGGGCAAGCCGCGGTCGTGACCGTGACGGGCGTGCGCCGTGCGGCGCAAAGCGCGCAGGCGATCAAGCGCAATGCCGACCAGGTGGTCGATTCGATCGTGGCCGAGGATATCGGCAAGTTCCCCGACAACAACGTGGCCGAGACGCTGGCGCGGGTCACGGGCATTCAGATCCGCCGCGATTCGGGCGAGGCCAGCGCCGTGCTGATCCGCGGCCTGCCCGACGTGGCGACCCTGCTGAACGGCCGCGAGCTGTTCACCACCACGGGCCGCTACGTGAACCTGGCCGACATTCCCGCCACCATGCTGCAGCGGGTGGACGTGTACAAGTCGCAAGGCGCCGACCAGTCCGAAGGCGGCG